>JAIKXQ010000008.1 GCA_024684035.1 Eubacterium sp.
GATACAGAATGTGAACAGAAAGGGTATGCAAAATGATCGCAGCAAATAATATATCACTTCGTTTGGGCAAGAAAGCACTTTTTGAGAACGTAAACATCAAGTTTACAGAGGGCAACTGTTACGGAATCATCGGAGCGAACGGCGCAGGAAAATCAACTTTCCTGAAGATTCTCTCCGGACAGATTGAGCCCACCACCGGTGATATTACAATTACTGAGGGACAGAGACTTTCCTTCCTGGAGCAGGATCACTTCAAATATGATGAACAGGTGGTGCTCGATACAGTTATTCAGGGTAATGCCAGACTGTACGAGATTTCCAAGGAGAAGGACGCCCTTTACGCAAAAGAAGATTTTTCTGAGGAGGACGGAATCCGCGCCAGTGAGCTGGAGGCTGAGTTCGCAGAAATGAACGGCTGGGACGCTGAGACAGATGCAGAGCAGCTCCTCAACGGTCTTGGTATACCCACAGAACTTCACTATGCGCAGATGGGAACTCTCGAGGGACCGCTGAAGGTCAAAGTCCTTCTGGCAAGAGCGCTCTTCGGAAATCCGGATATTCTTCTTCTGGACGAGCCTACCAACCATCTGGACCTGGATGCGATCAACTGGCTCGAGGAGTTCCTGATCAACTTTGAGAATACAGTCATCGTCGTATCCCATGACCGTTACTTCCTGAACAAGGTCTGCACAAACATTGCGGATATTGACTATGCGAAGATTCAGCTCTATGCCGGAAACTATGATTTCTGGTTCGAGTCCAGTACCCTTCTTCTCAAACAGCGCAAAGAGGCAAACAAGAAGAAAGAGGAGAAGATCAAAGAACTCAAGGAGTTTATCGCGAAGTTCGCGGCTAACGCTTCGAAATCCAAGCAGGCTACATCCCGTAAGAAAGCACTGGAGAAAATCGAGCTTGATGATATCAAACCTTCCAGCCGTAAATATCCGTACATCGACTTCCGCCCGGAGCGTGAGATCGGAAACGAGGTTCTGGAGGTACACAATCTCTCCAAGACTGTTGACGGCGTAAAGGTTCTCGACGACATTTCCTTCACTCTCCGCAGAGAAGACAAGGTTGCCTTTGTCGGATCCAACGAGCTGGCTGCGTCCGAGCTGTTTAAGATCATCGCGGGAGTGGAAGAGCCGGATGAGGGATATTACAAATGGGGAATTACAACTTCTCAGGCATTTTTCCCGAAAGATTACACCGAGGAGTTCGACTCGGATATGACCATCACCGAGTGGCTGACACAATTCTCTGAGATCAAAGATGCCACCTATGTGCGAGGCTTCCTCGGAAGAATGCTTTTCGCGGGTGATGACGGTATGAAGAGACTGCGCGTCCTCTCCGGAGGAGAGAAGGTTAGATGTCTGCTCTCCATGATGATGATCAAGGCTTCCAATGTCTTGATTCTGGATCAGCCTACCAACCATCTGGACATGGAGTCCATCCAGGCACTGAACAACGGACTGATCAAATTCCCGGGTGTTGAGATCTTCACCTGCCATGACCATCAGTTCGTACAGACAACAGCAAACCGTATCATGGAGATCACTCCGGACGGCAAGCTCATTGACAAGATCACAACTTATGATGAGTACCTCGAGGCAGACACAGAGGCAAGAAAGCGCTCGGTATACACACTTGATGAGGAGGACAACTGATCGTGAATAACAGACCGGTACTGGTCATTATGGCCGCAGGAATGGGAAGCCGCTACGGCGGAATGAAACAGATGGATCCGATGGATGACAGAGGACACCTGATCATAGATTATTCCATCTATGATGCGGTGCAGGCCGGATTCCGGGATGTTGTGTTCGTGATCAAGGAAGAGAATGAAGAACTCTTCCGCAAGATGATCGGAGACAGGATTGCGCATCAGGTGAATGTCACCTATGCGTTCCAGAAAATCGAGAACCTTCCGGAGGGCTACGAAGTTCCGGAAGGCAGGGTAAAACCCTGGGGAACCGGACATGCCATCCTTTCCTGTATGGAGGCTGTGAAGGGGGCTCCCTTTGCTGTCATCAACGCGGATGACTATTACGGAAGCGAGGCCTTCCGTCTGATGTACGACTACCTTTCGAAGGTGGAAGATGATGAGAAATACCGCTACGCCATGGTGGGCTACAAGCTTGAGAACACCGTGACGGAGAACGGTTCTGTATCCCGCGGTGTCTGTGGCGTGAATGCGGATGGGGAACTCACCGGTATTGTGGAGCGGACAAGAATCGAGAAGAGAGAGGACGGCATCGCCTTTACAGAAGATGAGGGTCAGAGCTGGACTGCTCTTTCCGGTGATACGGTTGTATCCATGAATCTGTGGGGCTTCGGGTACAGCGTGATGAAGGAACTCTCGGAGCGTTTTCCGGAATTCCTGGATCAGGCCATGAAAGAGAACCCGCTGAAGGGCGAATTCTTCCTTCCCTCCGTTGTGGAGCAGCTTCTGAAAGAAGAGAAAGCCTGCGTCAAAGTTATGACCACCTCCGACAAGTGGTACGGCGTCACTTATAAAGAGGACAAGCCGGTGGTTGTGGAGGCTTTTGCAAAAATGCAGGCAGAGGGAAAATATCCTGCGGGCTTGCTGGACACTGAATAAAAGTGCTGCCTGTACGGCCGCACGTTGACCGTACAGGTAAAATTACTTGTCTCATAGGAAATTGCTTCGCATTCCCTATGAGACAAAACGCTCCGCGGGATGCGCAGCTCGCAGATGGGAAGATCGCTTCGCAATTCTGCTCGCGCGCCAAAGTCCTGCGGCGCTCCCCTCAGGAATGAGGGGCTGGGGGAGTCGAAGTCCGCTTGCGGACTTTGTTCTTATATTTATGAAGAATCACTAATTGATGATTAAATTGAGACAATTTATGTGTTATAATTGTTGCATTGAGACTTAAAGGAAGGTTTAGGTATTTTTCTATGCAACAACACAAAAAATCATTTATTTTTTTGGCAGGAATACTTGCACTTATGATTACCGGCCGGGTATTACTTGGTGCTGATTTTCCTGCTTTTTTGCGTTGGTACCTTGTGATCCTCGCTGTGGGTATCGGTTTCTATCCGCTGACCAGCGTGATGTTTTCCGGTTTCTCTGACAGGGGATGGGTCTTCGCAAAAACCATCGGCATAGCGCTTTCGGGCTTTGTTGTATGGCTCCTCGGCTGTATCGGGGTGATGAGCTTTACGAATGCAAAGTGCATCATCGTGACGCTGATTCTCATCGGAGTCTGCTGGGGTTTTTTTACGATCCGGAAAGAGACAACGCTGCCGGATATAGATCTGATCATTCTCGAGGAGATGCTTTTCCTGGGAGTGTTCCTGATGTGGACATATTTCACCTGTTTCAATCCCAATGCTACCGGAACCGAGAAGTTCATGGACTACGGTTTCATGGCAGCCATGGATCGCAATCCGGTGATGCCCACCAAAGATATCTGGTATGGAACAGACATCATCAATTACTACTACGGTGGTCAGTATTACGGCGTGTTCATCGAGAAGCTCTGCTTCGTTCCGGTGAAACAGGCGTATAACCTCTACCGCATGACCATTGCGGCCTTTGCGTTTGTGCTTCCGTTCTCCCTCGTGTGGCAGATGGTTGCGGATCGTTTTGCCCAGGCGAAGAGAAGTTCCTTCGGAGCTGCCACCATCGGCGGTATTCTCGCCGGCACAGGCCTCTCCATGGCTGGAAACGTTCACTATGTCGTATACAAGCTCTTCGGTGCTTTCCTGAAGCTTGAGGGCTGGGCAGACTACTGGTTCCCGGATTCCACGAGATACATCGGTTACAATCCGGCCAATGAAAAGGATCAGTGTATTCACGAGTTCCCGTCTTATTCCTTTGTCCTCGGTGATGTTCACGCCCACATGATCAACATCATGTTTGTACTTACCGTGGTGGGACTTCTCTATGCCTATGTGCAGAGAATGAAGAAGATGGAGCCGAAGAAGAATGTCGAATGGAAGGAATTCTTCCTGGATCTGATTAATCCGTATTTCGTGCTCTGTGGTTTCTTCATCGGCCTTTTCCACTGGACAAACTTCTGGGATTTCATCATTTATTTCACGGTGACATTCTTTACAGTAATCTATGCGGCGTGGTACAGATATTTCCGAACAGACAGGAAGAAAGCAGTGACCTATGCTATCTGCGAGTCCGTGCTGGTTTTTGCAGTCAACCTTCTGGCTGCGCTTCCTTTCACGCTTCAGTTCAAGGCAATGGTTTCCGGTATCGGCATCGCGAAACATCATACGCTTCCGCACCAGATGCTCATTCTCTGGGGACTGCCGATCGCAGTGTGGATTGTACTGCTCATTGTTCTTGTCCGCTGGTTTAAGAAGGCAAAGGTTGAGGTTCCGAAGCCGGATATTTTTGCGGCAATTCTGGGACTTTGCGGTTTCGGTCTGATTCTGATTCCCGAGCTGGTGTATGTAAGGGATATCTACGAAGAGGGCTACGCAAGATCCAATACCATGTTTAAGCTTACCTATCAGGGATTCATCCTCTTTGCGCTGATGATGGGCTACACCTTTGTGAGAGTTCTGGCGCATCTGGAAAAGGATGAGGAAGCTGAATTCACGGAAAACAGCACCGGAAAACGGCAGAAGGGTGTGATGACTCCGCTGGAGATCTACGCCATCCGCGTGATCACAGGTATTCTTCTGGTGATGGTTCTCAATGCCATGAGCGATTTCCCGGGCGTTGTAAAAGCCCTTTTGGGAATTCTTCTCTCCGGAGTCTATCTGCTGATCTGGTTCGTGTTTGAGCCGAAGATTTCTGACCGGATGAAAGATAAGGTCGGACGCAAGACAGTAGGAATCCGGGCTGTATCCGCCATGCTGGTTCTTCTGTTCGGAATGACGCTTGCCTACATGCCCTACAGTGTAGATACCTGGTTCGGGCTGAAGAACAATAAGAACATTGGGATCGACTGTACGCAGTTCCTCGAGTCGGATTACGCCGGAGACGCTGAAGCGATCCGCTGGCTGGATGAGAATGTTGAAGGACAGCCCATCTGCCTGGAGGCAAACGGCGACAGTTATTCCGAGTACGAGAGAGTTTCTGCTATGACAGGTATCCCCACCGTGGCCGGCTGGTATGTTCATGAGTGGCTGTGGAGAAATGACACAGATGAGCTCAATGTCAGAAACGCGGATATCGAGACTGTATACACTTCCGGAAATGAGGAAGATGTGCGCGGCATCATCGAAAAATACGACATCGCCTATATTTTTGTCGGCTCCTGTGAGGAGACCAAATTCGGCGATAATATGGACAAGGAGTTCCTGAAATCCATCGGCGAAGTGGTGTTCGAGAACGAGACATCCTTCATTGTACAGGTAAAAAAATAAGGAAAAATTATGGATCTGTTTGAGTACATGGCAACCCAGAATAAGGAGAACGAGTCACCTCTGGCCTCAAGGATGCGGCCGGAGACTCTCGAGGAGGTCGTGGGGCAGGAGCATATCATCGGTAAAGGCAGGATGCTCTACCGCGCGATCAAGGCGGACAAGCTCAGTTCCATCATCTTTTACGGGCCTCCCGGAACGGGAAAAACAACCCTGGCCAGAGTGATCGCGAATACCACCAGTGCGGAGTTTGCTCAGATGAACGCCACTACCTCCGGAAAAAAAGACATGGAGGCGGCGGTCAAAGAAGCTCAGAACCGAAGGGGCATGTACGGTAAGAAGACGATTCTTTTTATCGATGAGATTCATCGTTTCAACAAGGGGCAGCAGGATTTTCTGCTGCCCTATGTGGAGGACGGTACGGTGATCCTCATCGGAGCAACCACTGAGAATCCCTACTTCGAGGTGAACACGGCGCTGATTTCCAGATCCGTGGTCTTTGAACTGAAACCGCTGGAGAAAGAGGATGTCCGGAAACTTCTTCTGCGGGCTGTCGAGGATCCGGTGAAGGGACTGGGTAGCTATCATGCTGTTCTGGAACCGGAGGCTGCGGATTTTCTGGCGGACATGGCCGGAGGTGATGCAAGAGCCGCGCTCAATGCCATTGAACTGGGCGTTCTCACCACGGAGCCTTCGGAGGATGGAAGGATTCATATCGATCTGGACACGGCATCCGAGTGTATTCAGAAGCGTGTACTGCGATACGACAAAACCGGAGACCAGCATTACGACACGATTTCGGCCTTTATCAAGAGCATGCGGGGTTCAGATCCGGACGCGGCAGTCTACTATCTGGCAAAGATGCTCTATGCCGGTGAGGATATCAAATTCATCGCGCGCAGGATCATGATCTGTGCCTCCGAGGATGTGGGAAATGCGGATCCCATGGCTATGGTTGTGGCTGCCTCCGCGGCAGCGGAAGTGGAGAGAGTGGGACTTCCGGAGTCCAATCTCATCCTTGCCCAGGCGGCCATCTATGTGGCCAGTGCGCCGAAGAGCAACTCCTGTACCAATGCCATCTTCGCGGCCATGGATTCTGTGAGAAACAAAAAGACGACGGTCCCGGTGCATCTTCAGGACGCCCATTATCACGGGCACGAAAATCTGGGACACGGCATCGGTTACAAATACGCCCACGACTATCCCATGCACTACGTGGATCAGCAGTATCTGCCGGATGAGATCAAAGATGAGACCTTTTATCATCCCACGGAAAACGGATATGAGGCAACGATTCGGGACTATTTCAAAAAGATCGGAAGTGAAAAAAATACGGATTAAAAAAAGAGGCTGGGAAGCCTCTTTTTTTGCGTTATACGAAATTTCTCCGCACGCAATCCTTATACCAAAACATTCCGCTTAGATGCTCAGTCTGCAGATATGAAGATCGCTTGCGTGATTGGTTTGTGTGCGTTGATTTACATGAGAATCTTCATGATGGCCTCGTAGGTCTCCTGACTCTTGCGTTTCCAGTTCTCCGCCAGGGTCTCCGCCGCGCCCTTTGTCGGGACGGTGAGCTTGAGTTCGATCAGTGTCTGGTTTCCTTCTCTTGCGACACAGCTCACGATATAATCGGAATCCCCGTCTTTATAGTACTCGGCGAAGGTGGAAGCCTCGCTTCGCATCTGATAGGAGTGTAGATCCAGATAACCGGAGATTTCTTCGCGGATTTCCGGAGAAATCTCGTTTTTGAAGTATTCGATGGTCTGAAGTCCGGCGTCCGTGATCTTGTAGTAGGTCATATGATTTTTGGTATAAGTGGTCAGAAGATTGGACGTTTCCATCTCATGAAGTACTTCCTGGAGATGAAAATAGGAAGTGTATTTCTGGCTGATGATCAGGTCGGAAATCTGCGTACTTGTGAGCGGAAAGGAGACCTTTTTCAGCATATAGAGTATGATCAGTTTATATAACGAATAGGTAGAATCCAGCATGTGATTATTCCTCATAGATGTATTTTTTGTGAACACTAGTATAGCATAGGTTGCCGCTTCAAGGCAAACGGTCACGCAGCCACATTCGCGTGGACGTTTTTGTTTGAGACTTGTTTTTTTTGTTCATTCTTAGTATGATTAGGAATGACAAAAAATAAACACATTGAGCATTTATATAAAGGAGATACAATTATGGCAAAGAAACCTACAGTTCTCATGATTCTTGACGGTTACGGTGAGAATCCGAAGTGCGAGCACAACGCGGTATGTCAGGCCAAAACACCGGTGATGGATCAGCTGAAGAGCCAGTGCCCTTACGTTGAGGGACAGGCCAGCGGAGAGTTCGTCGGACTCCCGGACGGTCAGATGGGCAACTCCGAGGTTGGTCATATGAACATGGGTGCGGGACGTATCGTATACCAGGATCTTACAAGAATCACAAAGTCAATCAAGGACGGTGACTTCTTTGAGAACGAAGAGCTTCTGAAGGCAGTAAACAATGCCAAGGCAAACAACGGAGATCTTCACCTCTGGGGACTTCTCTCAGACGGCGGTGTGCACAGCCATATCACACATCTCTTTGCTCTTCTTGAGCTTTGCAAAAAACAGAACTTCGAGAACGTTTATGTTCACTGCTTCCTGGATGGAAGAGATACACCTCCGGCATCCGGTATCGACTATGTGAAACAGCTCGCTGACAAGATGAATGAGCTGGGCGTAGGAAAGATCGGTGTGATCTCCGGCCGTTACTATGCTATGGACAGAGATACAAACTGGGATCGTGTAGAGATCGCTTACACAGCTCTCACAAAGGGAGAGGGCGTTGACGGAGGCGTGGATCCGGTTCAGGCTGTTCAGGCTTCCTACGACAATGGCAAGACAGACGAGTTCGTAGTTCCGACCGTTATGAAAAATGCAGACGGCACACCGGTTGCAATAGTAAAAGACGGTGATTCTGTTATCTTCTTCAACTTCCGTCCGGACCGTGCCCGCGAGATCACAAGAGCATTCTGTGATCCGGCCTTCACCGGTTTCGAGAGAAAACAGCTGGACAACCTGACCTTTGTCTGCTTCAAGGATTATGACGAGACAATTCCGAACAAGCTCATCGCTTTCAAGAAAGAGTCTCTGAAGAACACCTTCGGTGAGTGGCTTGCCGCAAACAAGCTTACACAGGCAAGAATCGCCGAGACAGAGAAATATGCCCATGTAACCTTCTTCTTCAATGGCGGTGTTGAGGAGCCCAATGAAGGTGAGGATCGCGTACTTGTTCCTTCCCCGAAGGTTGCTACCTACGACCTGCAGCCGGAGATGAGCGCGCCGAAGGTATGTGAGAAGCTCTGCGAGGCGATCCGTTCCGGAAAATATGATGTCATTGTCATCAACTTCGCAAACCCGGATATGGTAGGTCACACAGGTGTTGAGGCTGCTGCCATCGCTGCCATCGAGGCAGTTGACGAGTGCATCGGCAAGGCTGTAGAGGCTCTCAAAGAGGTGGATGGACAGATGTTCATCACTGCAGACCACGGAAATGCAGAGCTTATGGTAGATGAGGCAACCGGCGAGCCATGGACAGCTCACACTACAAATCCGGTTCCGTTCATTCTTGTAAACTATGATCCGGCCTACACACTCAAAGAGGGCGGCGCTCTCTGCGATATCGTTCCGACCATGATTGACATGATGGGAATGGAGAAGCCGGCTGAGATGACAGGACAGTCTCTCCTGATCAAGAAATAACCGGTTTGGTTTCGATGGAGCTTTTTTTCAAATTACCACGGGATTTTCTTAAAGAAATTGAAGAAAAATATGCATGGTTTGTGCGAAAATGCATAAAGTATGTATAAATACAGGCGAAAAAAACGCGGATGGTCTCGGGATCATCCGCGTTTTTTCATAAATATTCGCGTCTGTGATTATAGCGGTTGACTGGATGCATAGAAAGTGTTAATATTCATTCATTCTGTATGAATACTTATAACATATGGGTATGGATGTATATGGGTGTTTAAAAAGAAAAACGAAAAGAGGAAAAAAAGATGAAAAAGATTTTAGTCGCAGTTCTTTCACTGGGTATGATGCTTTCACTGGCAGCCTGCGGATCTACGGAGAACAAGGAGAGCAATGCAGTCTCCGGCACTTCCGTTTCCAATGCTTCCGAGCTGAATGTGGTAGAGGACGGAAAACTTCACATGGCGACAAACGCGGCATTCCCTCCGTATGAGATGACCACGGATGACGGCGGATACGAGGGTATCGATGTAGAGATCGCCACAGAGATCGCGAAGAAACTTGGTCTGGAGCTTGTTGTAGATGACATGGAGTTCTCTTCCGTAATCACTTCCGTTCAGAACGGAAAATCCGATATCGCTATGGCCGGCATGACCGTAAACGAAGAGAGAAAGAAAAACATCAACTTCACAGACACCTACACAAAGGGCGTACAGTCCATCATTGTTCCGGAGGATTCCGAAATCGCTTCTGTAGATGATCTTGGCAAGGCAAAGGCCATCGGATGCCAGGAGGGAACCACCGGTTACATCTACTGCTCCGATACAGAGGAGAACGGCGGTTACGGCGACAAGGCCATCGCTTATCCGGACGGAGCTACAGCAGTACAGGCGCTGACAACCGGCAAGGTTGACGCTGTAGTCATCGACAACGCTCCGGCACAGGAATTTGTAAAAGCAAATAAAGGACTGAAAATTCTTGAGACAGCTTACACTGAGGAAGAGTACGCCATCGGCGTTTCCAAGAAGAACGATCCGCTACTTGAGGCTGTAAACAAAGCTCTGAACGAGCTGATCGAGGACGGAACAGTTCAGAAAATCGTTGATAAATACATCAAGGCATAAGTTAATCTGACTGAGCAATACATGTAAGAAAATCAACGGGCTGTTGTACAGAGGCCGTTTTCATGAATACATACAGCGATGTATATTTATTTATGAAAATCCTTCGTGCAGCAGCTCTTTTTGTGCTATAATGCATAAGGCTAAAATCAATACTGCAAGGAGGAAATTTTCTTGAATTCATTTTTTAGTGATTTAGCAGAACAGTTCGAGATGAGCTTTATCACAAATAATAGATGGCTGTTGTATCTGAAAGGACTCGGGAGTTCACTGGTCATCACTCTGGGAGCTCTGGCACTTGGAGTAGTGCTGGGTATTTTCGTGGCGGTTGTCCGCACAAATCACGACCAGAGAAAAGGACATGCCTCTCTGGGCTTAAAGATCATCAATGGAATCTGCCATGTATATACGACGGTGATCCGCGGAACACCGATGATGGTTCAGCTTTTGATCATGGGCTTCGTTATTTTTTCGTCCAGTACTCATTATTACATGATTGCGATTCTTTCCCTGGGTATCAACTCCGGAGCGTATGTCTCTGAGATTATCCGAGGTGGTATCATGTCCATTGATCCCGGACAGATGGAGGCCGGCAGATCGCTTGGTATGGGATACGCGACGGTTATGAAGGATATCATTATCCCTCAGGCAATCAAAAATATTCTCCCTGCTCTGGGAAATGAGCTTATTACGCTGTTTAAGGATACTTCACTGGTATCCGTCATCGGAATGACCGAGCTTACAAAGGTAGCGAGAGACATTCAGGCGAGAACCTACCTTCCGCTTATGCCTTATATCGGAATCGCGGTGATGTACCTGATTGTCGTTATGATTCTCACCTATCTTCAGGGAAAACTGGAAAGGAGACTGCGCCGCAGTGAGCGAAAATAATACTTTGATTAAAATAGAACATCTTGTAAAGGCCTTCGGTGACAACACGGTTTTGAACGATGTGTCCAATCACATTGACGCGGGAGAAAAAGTGGTTATCCTTGGACCTTCCGGATCCGGCAAGTCCACGATCCTTCGGTGCATGAATCTTTTGGAAATGCCGACCAGCGGAAAAATCTATTTCGACGGACAGGACATCACAGATCCTGCTTGTGATATCAATAAGATTCGTCAGCACATGGGAATGGTGTTTCAGCATTTCAATCTCTTCCCGAACATGACCGTTCGGAAGAATATTACACTGGCGCCTCTGCGCACAGGCCTGATGACACAGGAAGAGGCGGACGCGGAGGCTGAGAAGCTGCTTCGCCGCGTAGATCTCTACGACAAGGCAGACGCCTACCCGGCATCCCTTTCCGGTGGTCAGAAACAGCGAATTGCCATTGTGCGCGCGCTGGCTATGCGTCCGAGACTGATGCTTTTCGATGAGCCTACATCCGCCCTTGATCCGGAGATGGTAGGAGAGGTTCTCAACGTTATGAAGGAACTGGCAGATGACGGAATGACCATGGCGGTCGTTACTCATGAGATGGGCTTTGCCAGAGAAGTTGCAGACCGTGTACTTTTCTGCGCGGACGGTATCATTATGGAAGAGGGAACACCGGTTAATATCTTCAATCATCCCAAGGCACCGAGACTTCAGGAGTTCCTTTCCAAGGTACTGTAACAGGAACAATCGCAACAGGAATATAGTACTTGTGAAAACGCGTATGCGTGCATGCAGATGCGCATCTGAGTGATCCTGAAAAATGTGGTAAACAATAACGGGGGAGAGTACAGTGAAATTTGTGATTCAGCGTGTGACAGATGCTTCTGTGACAGTAGAAGGAAAAACCATCGGTGAGATCGGAAAAGGGTTTCTGGTTCTCATCGGAGTGGGAAAAGAAGACACCCGGGAGACGGCAGATAAATATCTGAAGAAGATGATCGGACTTCGCATATTTGAGGACGCGGAAGGTAAGACGAATCTCTCTCTCAAGGATGTGGGAGGCGAACTTCTGCTGGTATCCCAGTTCACACTTTACGCGAACTGCAAAAAGGGAAACAGACCAAGCTTTGTGGAAGCGGGAGATCCGGAACAGGCCGAAGACCTGTACAATTACATTGTGGAAGAGGCGAAAAAGCAGGTGAATGTGGTTCAGACCGGAAGCTTCGGAGCGGATATGAAAGTATCTCTCCTGAACGACGGACCATTCACGATATTGCTTGAAAACCTTTGATAATTATGTTATACTATTATACATGAGTTTTTGAGAAACAGCAGGAGGTAGCAAGGTGGCAATACTTCGTACAGTACTTACCGTTCTTTTTGCATTAGATTGTATCGGAATGATTATTGTGATTCTTATGCAGCAGGGTAAGGATAGAGGACTTGGGGCGATCGCAGGTGTCAGCAACAATACAGAGACATACTGGAGCAAGAACAAAGGTCGTTCAAAGGAAGGAAACCTGATTCGTATCACACGAGTTCTGGCGATTCTTTTCTTCGCTCTTTCTGTAGTCCTTAATATCAAATTCTAAAGGCA
>JAIKXQ010000106.1 GCA_024684035.1 Eubacterium sp.
TATTCTATGGGCTGTTGCAATGAGTGCATGAAACTTCTGTGAATTACGAAAGGAAACACGGAGTTACTGATACAGGAGACGGATATGAAAATTTACGCGATCCGACACGGAGAAACCATTTGGAATAAAGAGAGACGTCTGCAGGGGCAGATGGGCAGTGATCTGGATGAGGAGGGAGTACTTCTCGCCGAGATGACGGCAGAGGCTCTCAAAGATGTACACTTCGATCTTTGTTTCTCCAGCCCGCTGATCCGGGCAAGGCACACGGCGGAGATTCTGCTGGAGGGAAGAGAGACTCCCATCGTTGAGGATGAGAGGATCATGGAGATCAGCTTCGGCATCTGGGAAGGCAAAGGCTGCGGCCCCACAAATATGGAAATTCCGGAGCCCGTCTATCGAAGTTTCCACAAAGATCCTTTTGGTTATGAACCGCCGGAAGGCGGCGAGACGATCGAAGAAGTGATCGCCCGCACCGGTGATTTTTACAGAGATATCACAGGCAGGGAAGAGCTGCAGGACAAAACCATTCTTATCGCGACTCACGGCTGTGCCATCCGTGGAATTCTGAACAATGTCTATGAGGACAAGAAGGACTTCTGGCACGGCGGCGTACCCATGAACTGTGCAGTCAGCATGGTCGAGATCAAGGACGGCGTTGAGAAACTGGTTCTGGATGATCAGGTTTACTACCCGGAAAAGTACTTTAAGTCTTTCTATGTGAAGAAGTAAAAAGGAGAGTTCATCATGCCGATGAAAACAAGTGATTTCAATTATGACCTTCCGGTTGAGCTGATTGCTCAGGATCCGCTGGAGGATCGAAGTGCGTCAAGGATGATGTACATGGATAAAGAAACAGGCGAACTGAAGGATGAGATTTTTACGGAAGTGATTGATCATCTGCGGGAGGGCGACTGTCTGGTTCTCAATGATACAAAGGTAATTCCGGCCAGACTCTACGGAACAAAGAAAGATACGGGAGCACTCATCGAAGTTCTGCTCCTGACCAGAAAACAGAACGACGTCTGGGAGACACTCGTCAGACCCGGCAAGAAGTGCAAGATCGGCACAGAGATTGTCTTCGGTGAGGAGGGGCTTATGACAGGAAAAGTCATCGATGTCACTGAGGATGGAAACCGTTTCATCCAGTTCAGCTATGAGGGAATCTTCGAGGAGATTCTTGACCGCCTGGGAGAGATGCCCCTGCCGCCATACATCAAACATAAACTTCAGGACAAGACGATGTACAATACGGTCTATGCCAAAAATGACGGCTCCGCGGCAGCGCCTACAGCAGGTCTTCATTTCACAAAGGAACTCCTGGAAAAAATCAGTGCCAAAGGTGTGAAGATCGCCCATGTGACCCTTCATGTGGGACTGGGAACCTTCCGCCCGGTAAAGGTGGATGACGTGACGCAGCACAAGATGCACTCGGAGCTCTATATCGTGGAGGAGGATCAGGCGAAGATCATCAACGACACAAAGGCTGCCGGGGGAAGAGTTATCTGTGTGGGCACTACCAGCTGCCGTACCCTGGAGTCGGCCACAGACGAGAACGGCATCCTTCAGCCCGGAAGCGCCTGGACAAATATCTTTATCTATCCGGGCTACACGTTCAAGATCATGGACGGACTGATCACCAACTTCCATCTGCCGGAGTCCACACTCATAATGCTCGTGTCCGCTTTTGCGGGAAAAGAAAAAGTCATGCACGCCTATGAGACAGCAGTGGAGAAGAAATACCGGTTCTTCAGTTTCGGCGATGCCATGATGATCATCTGAAAAAATACGGATAATTCGCAGGAAAAAGAGTTTCCTGAGCCTGGAAAAAAACCGAATAAATCTTACAGATGTGAAAGAAGCGATACATCAACCCTTAATCAAAGTGGATGTGTCGCTTCTTTGTTTTTGGAAAAAACGTGTAAAAAAATTTACAAGCCCGCGGGATTGTTATACAATAATACAAGATTGTGAAAAATTATCATAACAATAATGATAATAAAGCAGGAGGAAATATGGACTATTCACTGAAATACAAGGAAAAACTGGTGAGCGCTGAGAAGGCGGCTTCCGTAATCAAGAGCGGAGACTGGGTAGACTACGGCTGGTGCGTAGGAACGAACGTGGCTGTAGACAAGGCCCTTGCCAGCAGAATGCCGGAGCTTCACGACGTAAAGATCAGAGGAGGAATCCTCTGCCATGAGCCGGAGATCTTTAAGATCGAGAACCCGGCAGAGCACTTCACATGGAACAGTTGGCACATGAATCCGGTAGAGCGTCACAATGTGAATAACGGTTTCGTTTTCATGACACCTCTGCGTTATTCCGAGCTTCCGCGTCTGTACAGAGATATGAAAGATCCGCTCAATGTTGCGATCTGCCAGGTATCTCCGATGGATGCCCACGGCTATTTCAACTTCGGACCCTGCACCAGCCATATGCAGGCGGTTGTAGACAAGGCTGATGTTGTCATCGTCGAGGTCAACAAGAATATGCCGGTTTGTCTCGGTGGAACAGGTGCCTACATTCACATTGATCAGGTAGACATGGTGGTTGAGGGCGAGAACCCGGCCATCGATGAGATCCCCGCAGGTGGTCCTGCCTCCGACATTGATAAGGCAGTTGCAGAGCTTGTGGTTCCGGAGATTCCCAACGGTGCCTGCCTGCAGCTCGGAATCGGCGGTATGCCCAATGCCATCGGTCAGATGATCGCCCAGTCCGATCTCAAGGATCTGGGAATCCACACCGAGATGTATGTGGACGCCTTCGTTGACATGGCAAACGCAGGAAAAATCACCGGCCGCAGAAAGAATATCGACCAGGGAAGACAGACCTATGCCTTCGGAGCCGGTACAAAGAAATTATACGATTACCTCGACAACAATCCGGAATGTATGGCCGCACCGGTGGAGTATGTCAATGACGTAAGAACCATCGCGTCTCTGGACAACTTCATCTCCATCAACAATGCGGTAGACATTGATCTCTTCGGTCAGGTCAACGCGGAGAGTGCCGGAATCAAGAATATCTCCGGTGCCGGCGGACAGCAGGATTTCGTCCTCGGAGCTTACCTCTCCAACGGAGGAAAGAGCTTCATCTGTCTGTCCTCAACCTTCATGAACAAGAAGACCGGCAAACTGGAGAGCAGAATCCGTCCGACCCTTCAGCAGGGAAGCATCGCCACCGACACCCGTACAAACACCATGTACATCGTCACTGAGTTCGGTATGGTAAACCTCAAGGGACTTACCATGTGGCAGAGAGCAGAGTCCCTGATCAACATCGCTCATCCGGAGTGCCGCGACGAACTGATCGCCGAGGCCGAGAAGATGAACATCTGGAGACGGTCAAATAAACGCTGATTATGATATTCTTCAAGCATTAATGTTTTGAATCGGTCAATTTACTCGTCAATTTGTCCAATTTTTGGATATGAATATTGTTAATAATTTAGCGATGTGGGATTGACAATTATTTGACAAAACGTAGTCTGAGGGGTATGATAAACACAGTGTTAAAAAATCCACAAAGAAACACAAAATCAAATAAATGACACATGGATTTTAAGGAGGAAAAAAATGGCAAAGAAAATCGTAATTGCAGGCGCATGTCGTACAGCTATCGGTAAAATGGGTGGAGCTCTTTCAACAGTTCCGGTAGTAGATCTTGGTACAGTCGTAATCAAAGAGGCTCTGAAGAGATCCGGCGTTCCGGCTGACAAAGTAGATATGGTTTACATGGGTTGCGTACTTCAGGCAGGACAGGGCCAGAACGTAGCTCGTCAGGCTGCTGTAAACGCAGGAATCCCGGTAGAGACACCTGCTATGACCCTGAACATTCTCTGCGGATCCGGTCTTGCAGCTGTTAACACAGCAGCAGCCATGATCGAGGCAGGAGAGTATGATATCGTTGTTGCCGGCGGTATGGAGTCCATGTCCAAAGCTCCTTACGTTATTCCGGAAGCTCGTTACGGATATCGTATGGGACACGCTCAGATCCAGGATACAATGATCAAAGACGCTCTTACAGATGCATTCCATGATTATCACATGGGAATCACAGCTGAGAACGTTGCTGAGCAGTGGGGCCTTACACGTGAGCAGCTCGATGAGTTCGCAGCTGCATCTCAGCAGAAGGCTTGCAAAGCTATCGCTGACGGCAAGTTCAAAGATGAGATCGTTCCGGTAGAGATCAAGGGACGCAAAGGCGCCGTTACTGTATTCGATACAGACGAAGGCCCTCGTGAGGGAACAACAGTTGAAGGTCTTTCCAAGCTGAAACCTTGCTTCAAGAAAGACGGTATTGTTACAGCAGGTAACGCTTCCGGTATCAACGACGGTGCAGCAGCAGTAGTTGTTATGTCCGAGGAGAAAGCAAAAGAGCTCGGTGTTAAACCTCTTGTAGTTTGGGAGGCAGGCGCTCTCGGCGGCGTAGATCCGTCCATCATGGGTGTAGGACCGATCGCTGCTACACGTAACCTTATGAAGAAAGCAAACCTCACAATCGATGACTTCGATCTCTACGAGGCAAACGAGGCTTTCGCTGCACAGTCTCTCGCAGTTGGTAAGGATCTTAACTTTGATCCGGCTAAGCTGAACGTAAACGGTGGTGCAATCGCTCTTGGACATCCGGTAGGATGCTCCGGATGTCGTATCCTCGTATCTCTGATCTACGAGATGAACAGAAGAAACGCAAACAGAGGTCTTGCTACACTTTGTATCGGTGGTGGTATGGGTGCTGCAACATCTGTACTTCGTTATGAGGACTGATTTCTGAACTCCATATTCAGAAGCGAATTGTAATATAGACGCAATTCATTCCGCGCAGATCCGGCATTCACAGTACGGAACCTGCGCGGTACCAAATAAAGATCTAAAGGATCTCATGAAAGGAAACTAAGATCATGGCATTTGTTACATATGAAGTAGAGGGTGCAGTTGCAATCGCAACCATCGATCGTCCGAAAGCACTCAATGCTCTGAACAGTGAAGTACTGGATGATCTTGAGAAAGTGATCGACGGCATTGACCTCGACGCTGTACGCTGTCTGATTCTCACAGGCGCAGGCGAGAAATCCTTTGTTGCCGGCGCTGACATCGGTCAGATGAGCACACTTACAAAAGCTGAGGCTGAGGCCTTCGGCAAAAAAGGAAATGATATTTTCCGCAAACTCGAGACTCTTCCGATCCCGGTGATCGCAGCGATCAACGGCTTCGCACTGGGCGGCGGATGTGAGATCTCCATGAGCTGTGATTTCCGTATCTGTTCCGACAACGCAATCTTCGGTCAGCCGGAGGTTGGTCTCGGTATCACACCGGGATTCGGCGGTACACAGAGACTTGCCCGTCTCATCGGACCGGGAATGGCGAAACAGCTCATCTACACAGCTAGAAACATCAACGCTGAGGAGGCTTACAGAATCGGCCTCGTAAATCAGGTTACAACACTTGAGGAACTTCTTCCTACAGCAAAGAAGCTTGCTTCTGTAATTGCAGGCAATGCTCCGATCGCTGTAAGAGCCTGCAAAAAGGCCATCAACGAGGGTCTTGAGCAGGGAATGGACGATGCAATCGTCACTGAGGAGAAACTCTTCGGCTCCTGCTTCGAGTCTTACGATCAGACAGAGGGAATGGCTAACTTCCTTCGTAAAAAAGACGATCCTAAGAAAGTTAAGCATGTAGCATTCCAGAATAAGTAATAGCTTACAAGTGTCTGGCATCTGCATACGGGTGTCGGACACTGTTCGTGTTCGGTGACAGGATGTCATCCGGGTTGGCCGGTGCTTTGGTTTTATCCGGGAACTGATTTGTCGCTGTAACAACAAATTTAGGAAACACATTTTTCCAGAATAAAAAACAGGAGGAATCAAAATGAAGGTAGGAGTTATTGGTGCCGGTACAATGGGATCCGGAATCGCTCAGGCATTCGCACAGTGTGCAGAAGTAGAGACAGTTTATCTCTGCGATATCAAAGAGGAGTTCGCCGAGGGCGGCTTCAACAAGATCAAAGGTGGTCTTGACAAGAGAGTAGCAAAGGGCAAAATGGAGCAGGCTGCTGCAGATGCCATCACAAACAAGATCAAAACAGGTCTCAACACAATCTGTGTAGATGCTGACCTCATCGTAGAGGCTGCTCTTGAGAACATGGAAATCAAAAAGAACTGCTTCAAAGAGCTTCAGGACAACATCGTAAAGAACCCTGACTGCATCTTTGCTTCCAATACATCTTCTCTGTCTATCACAGAGATCGGCTCCGGTCTTTCCAAACCGGTTATCGGTATGCACTTCTTCAACCCGGCTCCGGTTATGAAGCTGGTTGAGGTTATCGCAGGAATCAACACACCGGTTGAGGTTGTTGACAAAGTTAAAGAGATCTCCGTAGCACTCGGAAAGACTCCGGTACAGGTTAACGAGGCAGCAGGTTTCGTTGTAAACCGTATCCTTGTTCCTATGATCAACGAGGGTATCTGCGTATACGCAGCAGGCGTATCCGATATCGAGGGTATCGACAACGCTATGAAACTCGGATGCAACCATCCGATGGGACCGCTCGAGCTCGGTGACTTCATCGGTCTTGATATCGTACTTGCAATCATGGATGTTATCTATGCTGAGACAGGCGATTCCAAATACCGTGCATGCCCGCTCCTTCGTAAGATGGTTCGTGGTAAGAGACTTGGATGCAAGACAGGAATTGGTTTCTACAACTACGCTGACGGCAAGAAAGTTCCGACAGACAAGCAGTAAAATCATGCGGGCGTCATGCCCGCAATAACCATTATGGAGGTTTAAACATGGATTTCACGTTAAGCAAAAAACATGAAATGGCAAGATCTCTTTTCAGAGACTTCGCTCAGACTGAAGTGAAACCTCTTGCTCAGGAAATTGATGAGGAAGAGAGATTCCCGCAGGAGACAATCGACAAACTCGCTAAGAACGGCTTCATGGGTATCACTGTACCGGTTGAGTACGGCGGACAGGGCTGCGACGAGCTTACATATGTACTCTGCATGGAGGAGATCGCAAAGGTTTGCGGTACAACAGCTGTTGCACTTTCCGCACACACTTCCCTTTGTATCGACCCGATCATGACATTCGGTACAGAAGAGCAGAAACAGAAATACATCCCGAAACTCGCAAAAGGTGAGTGGCTGGGTGCTTTCGGTCTGACAGAGCCGGGCGCTGGTACAGATGCTCAGGGTCAGCAGACAAAGGCTGTTCTTGATGAGAACACAAACGAGTGGGTTCTGAACGGATCCAAGTGCTTCATCACAAACGGTAAAGTTGCAGATGTTTACATCATCATCGCTGTAACCGGTATCGTTGAGAAGAGAGGCAAAAAGTTCAAAGAGATCTCTGCATTCATCGTAGAGAAGAACACACCCGGATTCACCTTCGGAGCAAAAGAGAAGAAGATGGGTATCCGCGGATCTTCCACATACGAGCTGATCTTCCAGGATTGCCGTATCCCGAAGGAGAACATCCTCGGCGCTAAGGGTAAAGGTTTCGGAATCGCTATGCATACTCTGGATGGCGGACGTATCGGAATCGCTACTCAGGCTCTTGGTATCGCAGAGGGAGCTCTTGAACTCACTGTTGCATACACAAAGGAGAGAAAACAGTTCGGACGTTCCATCTCCGCATTCCAGAATACACAGTTCCAGCTCGCAAACATGAAAGCTCATGTTGATGCAGCTCAGCTCATGGTATACAAAGCTGCCTGTGCAAAGGATGCTGTTGGATTCGCACCGGCTTCCACATACGGTCTTGAGGCTGCAGAGGCTAAGCTTTACGCTGCTGAGACAGCTATGGACGTTACCACAAAGTGCGTACAGCTCTTCGGTGGATATGGATATATCAGAGAGTATGATGTTGAGCGTATGATGCGCGATGCCAAGATCACAGAGATCTACGAGGGTACCGCTGAGGTTATGCGTATGGTCATCTCTGCTAACTTACTGAAATAACAGGAGGAAATTACCGTGAAGATTATTGTTTGTATCAAGCAGGTTCCGGATACAGCTGGCGGTGTTACATTTAAACCCGATGGTACCCTGGATCGTGCAGCAATGCTCGCTATCATGAACCCGGATGATAAAGCCGGACTTGAGGCTGCACTGAGACTGAAAGATCAGTATGGTGCAGAGGTTACAGTAATGACTATGGGACTTCCGAAGGCTGACGCAGTTCTTCGTGAGGCTCTTGCTATGGGAGCTGACAAAGCTATCCTTATGACAGACAGAAAGCTTGGCGGAGCTGATACATGGGCTACATCCTCTACCATCGCTGCCGGCATCAGAAAGCTTGACTACGATCTTGTAATCACAGGACGTCAGGCTATCGATGGAGATACTGCGCAGGTTGGACCGCAGATCGCAGAGCATCTCGGACTTCCGGTTATCTCCTATGCTCAGGATATCAAGGTTGATGAGGCTTCCAAGACTGTAACTGTTCAGCGTCAGTTCGATGATCGTTACCACGTACTGAAAGCTCAGATGCCTTGTCTGATCACAGCTCTCTCCGAGCTGAACACACCTCGTTACATGACTCCGAAGGGAATCTGGGATGCATGTGACGCTGAGATTACTGTATGGGGACGTGATGACCTCGACACTCTGAAAGATGAGGATATGGGTCTTAACGGTTCTCCGACAAAGATCGCAAAAGCATCTGACAAAGTTCGTAAAGGTGCCGGAACAATCTACAAAGATCTTGACCCGGATGCAGGCGCAAAGACAATCTGCGACGCATTAGTTGAGAAACATTACATTTAATGAAGGCGGTGAATAGAATGAGTTTAGAAGAATACAAAGGTGTATTTATCTTTGCACAGCAGGTAGATAACCACATTGACAACATTGCCTTCGAGCTTCTCGGCAAGGCAAAAGATCTCGCAGCACCTCTTAACACACAGGTTACAGCAGTCCTGATCGGATACCAGGTAAAAGATCTGGTAGATCAGCTTGCTGAGTACGGCGCTGACAGAGTTATCGTAGTTGACGATCCGGAGCTGAAAGAGTACCGCACAGAGCCTTACGCTCATGCACTTTCCTCCGTTATCAACGAGTACAAACCGGACATCATGCTTGTAGGCGCTACAGCCATCGGCCGTGATCTCGGACCTACAGTATCTGCCCGTGTTAAGACAGGTCTTACAGCAGACTGTACAAGCCTTGAGATCGGTGATTTCCCGATCCAGCCCAGAGCGGGCGTAGAGCAGAAGCACAACCAGCTTCTTATGACTCGTCCTGCATTCGGTGGAAACACAATCGCTACCATCGCTTGTCCGGATAACAGACCGCAGATGTCTACAGTACGTCCCGGCGTTATGCAGAAGATTAAGCCGATCAAGGGCGCTAAGGCTGAGGTTGTTGAGTACAACCCTGGCTTCACACCGAACAACAAGTATGTCACCATCGAGGAAGTTGTTAAGAAGGTTTCCGAGACTGTTGATATCCAGAAGGCAAAAATCCTTGTTTCCGGTGGTCGTGGAGTTGGCTCTCCTGAGAACTTCGAGATCCTCAAAGACCTTGCAAAAGCAATCGGCGGTGAGGTTTCCTGTTCCCGTGCCGTAGTAGATAACGGCTGGCTTCCGAAGGATCTTCAGGTTGGTCAGACAGGTAAGACTGTTCGTCCGCAGATCTACTTCGCAATCGGTATCTCCGGAGCCATCCAGCACACAGCCGGTATGGAGGATTCTGATCTCATCATCGCAATCAACAAAGATGAGACAGCTCCGATCTTCGATGTAGCTGATATCGGTATCGTAGGCGATCTCAACAAGATCGTTCCGAAGCTGACAGCAGACATCCTGGCTGCACAGCAGAACAAAGACTGATCCCGCCCTTAAGCGGAACAGTCTGAAGTACATATATCTATTTTGAGTTCAAACGCGTAATATCTGGGCACCGGCTTTCGCCGGTGCCTTTTTTTATCCTAATGTCACTGTCCAATATGTGCTCTCGTGGCCGCTTTTTATGTCCGCTTGCGTACTCGCGCGATGAGTAGATGCTTCGCATCCCATGCTCGGCGCGAGAATGTCGCGAGCGACATTATATTTAATGTTCTAAGAAAACCCTCCGAAATCTAATATGTAGGAGATAACATATTCTTTTGTTTTTTCAGAAAATCTATTGACTTTATGTAGGAAACTACATATTATATACAGGCACAGACATGTAGGGAACTACATCTGCATAGGCAGTGGTACGTAGTTGTCTGCTTTTTTTGAGAGGAGGCGAACCGATATCTGTACATTTGACGGATGTGATTCGAAGGACAAACCGAAGCTGAAACACAATTTCGGCCTTTTGTTTAAGAAGATCAATAACCGGTTTACGCAGATTCAGAACCAGAATCTGAAGAAAAACGATGTATCGTATCAGCAGGGAGCACTGTTGATGTATCTGTCCCATGTGACGGATCATGAGGTTTCCCAGAAGGAGATCAGTGAGGTGCTGAATATCAAGCATACATCTGTGATCGGGCTTCTGGAGCGTCTGGAAGAGAAGGGATTGATCGAGCGGTCGGTCAAGCCGGAGAATAAACGCTATCGAGTTATCACCCTTACAGAAAAGGGAAAGAAGACGGTATCGGATATCTGGATTTGTATCTGTCATACGGAACAGATGATTGTAGGTTCTATGACGGAGGAGGAACAGGATCTGCTAGAGATGCTTCTCAATAAGTTCTACGCGAATATGGAAACTGTCATTCAGACTACAGAACAGGAAGAAAGGAAGAAAGAATGCTGAGAAAAATACTTTCACAGGTAAAAGAATTCAAGCTGGTGGCTCTTATGACACCACTGATGATGGTTGGCGAAGTCATCTGTGAAATGATCGTTCCCATTCTGATGGGACGGATCGTGGATCTGGGTGTCGGACACAGTGACATGAGATACATTATTCAGACCGGCATACTGATGTTGGTGGTTGCCCTGATCGGTCTGGCTTTCGGTATTGCCGGCGGTTTTTTTGCAGCAAAGGCGGGAGCGGGACTTGCGAAGAATCTGCGCAAAGCCATGTTTGACAACATCCAGACGTTTTCGTTTTCAAACATCGACAGGTTTTCACCCTCCAGTCTGGTAACAAGATTGACGACGGATATCACCAACGTGCAGATGGCTTTTATGATGACTCTTCGTATGGCCATGCGCGCTCCGCTGTCTATGATCACTGCCATGATTTTGTCGTTCCTGATCAACTGGAAACTGGCAAGTATCTACCTCATTGCGGTTATTGTTCTGGGAACCTTCCTGCTGATCGTTATGCGGACAGCTACAGCATATTTCAAACAGGTTTTCC
Organism: Eubacterium sp.; assembly: GCA_024684035.1. Lineage (GTDB taxonomy): Bacteria > Bacillota > Clostridia > Lachnospirales > Lachnospiraceae > Bilifractor. The sequence goes on from JAIKXQ010000106.1 coordinate 11,303, forward strand.
CGAAGTACGATGAGCTCAACGAGAGCGTTCAGGAGAATATCAACGCCATCCGTGTGGTAAAAGCCTATGTGCGTGAGGATCATGAAATCACCAAGTTCCAGAAGGCTTCTGCCAATATCTATCTGCTGTTCCTGAAAGCGGAGCTGAACCTCACCGGAATTATGCCGATCATGATGACGGTCGTTTACTGCAGTATTCTTGCGGTCGGCTGGTTTGGCGCGCACCTGGTTATCGGCGGCGAGCTGCTCACCGGTGAGCTCATGAGTCTCCAGGCCTACAGTATGAACATCCTCATGAGTCTGATGTTCCTCTCTATGGTCTTTGTAATGATTACGATGTCCGAGGCTTCCGGAAAGCGAATTGTGGAAGTTCTCGACGAGAAGAGCGATCTGACCAATCCTGAGAAGCCGATCTATGAGGTGCCGGACGGCAGCATCGACTTCGAAAACGTTGTGTTCACCTACAGTGAGAAGGCGGAGGTTCCGGTTCTCCGGGATATCAACCTACATATCAAATCCGGAGAGAGCATCGGTATCCTCGGAGGAACCGGTTCGGCGAAGTCTACGTTGGTCAACCTGATCAGCCGTCTCTACGATGTCACGGAAGGCTCTGTGAAAGTCGGAGGCATCGATGTCCGTCAGTACGACATGGATTCCCTTCGCAATCAGGTGTCTGTAGTTCTTCAGAAAAACGTTCTCTTCACCGGTTCGATCTACGACAACCTTCGCTGGGGTGATCCCTACGCGACGGATGAGGAGTGCAAGAGAGCCTGCGATCTGGCCTGTGCTTCGGAATTCATCGAGCGGATGCCGGAGGGCTACAACACTCATATCGAGCAGGGCGGAAACAACGTCTCCGGTGGACAGAAGCAGCGTCTCTGTATCGCCAGAGCCCTTCTGAAAAAGCCGAAGGTTCTGATCCTCGATGACAGTACCAGTGCGGTTGATACGGCCACAGACGCGAAGATCCGCAAGGCTTTCGCGGAGGAGATTCCGGATACGACAAAGATCATCATTGCGCAGCGAATCTCCAGTATTCAGCACTGCGACCGGATCATTGTTATGGATGACGGCGTGATCACCGATATCGGCTCCCACGACGAGCTGGTGGCTTCCAGTGAAATATACCGTGAGGTATACGAGTCGCAGACAGGAAACAGCGGAAACGCTGATTTCGACGAAAATAACTGAAAGGAGGCGTGCGAAAATGGTTGAAGAAAAGATGGAGATAAAAGAAAAAGAAGTAAGAGTCGGCGGACCCGGCAGAAGAGCCAGGGGAGCCCCGAGACCAAAAGTACAGAATCCCGGAAAGTTGTTTGGGAGACTGATGCGGTTCTTATTCCGTTTTTATAAAGTTCATCTCTGTTTCGTGATTCTCTTTATTTTCCTGCAGGTATTTTCCAACGTGCAGGGAACCATGTTCATGAGACAGTTGATTGACAAGTACATCACACCCATGATCGGTGATCCGAATCCGGACTACGGTCCGTTGCTCGCTGCTATGGCAAGAGTAGCTCTGTTTTACCTGATCGGTATCGGCGCCGCTTTCGGGCAGGCAAGAATTATGGCCTATGTCACACAGGGTATGATGGAGAGGATGCGTAACAGCCTCTTCGAGCACATGGAGACGCTGCCAATCAAGTACTTCGATACCCATGCCCACGGTGATATCATGTCGGTGTACACCAACGATATCGATACCATGCGTCAGATGGTGAGCCAGTCTCTGCCGCAGATTTTCAGCAGTGGTATCACCATCATCTCGATCATCGTGATGATGTTTGTCCTCAGTATACCGCTGACGATTGTTTCCCTTGCCATGGTAGGCGTTATGTTCTTCGCCACAGGTAAAGTTACCAAGAATTCCGGAAAGGGTTTCATCGCCCAGCAGACAAATCTCGGAAAACTGAACGGACACATCGAGGAGACCATGACCGGCCAGAAGGTTGTCAAAGTCTTCAGTCACGAGAAGCAGATGATCGAGGAATTCGACCGGCTCAACGAAGAACTCTACCAGAGTTCTTTCCGCGCCAATGCTTTTTCCAATATCATCGGACCGATCAACGGACAGCTCGGAAATACAAGCTACGTACTCTGTGCCATGATCGGAGGACTCCTTGCGCTGAACAGTTTCGCCGGCTTTACGGTAGGAGCGCTCGCGAGTTTCCTGACCTTCAACAAGAGCTTCACGATGCCGATCAACCAGGTATCCATGCAGCTCAACTCCGTGATCATGGCTCTCGCAGGAGCGGAGCGTATCTTTAAGCTCATGGACGAACAGCCGGAGCAGGACGACGGCTACGTTATGCTGGTGGATTCCGAGATGAAGGACGGAGCAATTACAGAGGCGGATCATCACACCGGACACTGGGCATGGAAACATGTACATCAGGCCACCGGTGAGGTGGAGTACAAACCTCTGGAAGGCGATGTCACCTTCAATGGCGTGGACTTCGGCTACGATGATTCCAAGATGGTACTTCACGACATTGTACTTCACGCAAAACCCGGAATGAAGATTGCCCTGGTTGGATCCACCGGTGCCGGCAAGACCACCATCACGAACCTGATCAACCGTTTCTATGACATTCAGGACGGAAAGATCCGCTACGATAACATCAATATCAACAAAATCAAGAAGGCAGACCTCCGAAGATCACTGGGAGTTGTCCTTCAGGATACACATCTCTTCACAGGAACAGTGGAAGAGAATATCCGCTACGGCAATCTGAACGCGACGGACGAAGAAGTAATTGCTGCGGCAAAACTTGCCAACGCGGATTCCTTCATTCGCCATCTGCCGAACGGATATAAGACAAAGCTCACCGGAGACGGCGCAAACCTCTCCCAGGGACAGCGTCAGCTTCTGGCCATCGCCAGAGCGGCGATTCAGGATCCGCCGGCGCTGATTCTAGATGAGGCCACATCCTCCATCGATACCAGAACAGAGCGCATTGTACAGGATGGTATGGACAAGCTGATGGAGGGAAGAACTTCGTTCGTCATTGCCCACCGTCTCTCCACTGTCAAGAACGCCGACTGTATTCTGGTTATGGAGCAGGGACGCATCATTGAGCGGGGAAC
>JAIKXQ010000048.1 GCA_024684035.1 Eubacterium sp.
GAGGGAGAAATTCCTTCAGAGAAGAAAGCGCGGCAGATACCGCTCGCTGTCGGAACTGCTTTCAACTTTCCAGAGCGGAATATAATCGTCGGGGGATGGTTCCGTTTTTGAATGCGTATCTTCAGATGCGTATTTCCGGACGAGTATCCAAAGCGAAGCCGGGGAGATTTGCGAAGGATCCTTTGAAGATCCGGGAGCCGCGCGGCAGATGCCGCGGGCAAGTAAGATGTTGAGATTAAGAAATCAAGAATGGCGAAGATAGAAAATGGCGAGCTGCGTGCGATCACGCAGCTCCATTTTTTCGAGGATGGAGGAGAGATAGTTGCGCACCGTTCCCTCCGACAGAAAGAGGGTGGAGGCGATCTCTTTATTCGAATATCCCTCGGCCACGAGCTGGATGACCTCGTATTCTTTTTCCGTTATGTCATGGGCGGCGTAGTCGTAGGTCCGAGCCGCTTCCCTCGGATGCACGAGCTCGGGAAGCTTTTCCACAACGGATCCGCCGAAGACGGTCTGCCCGTTCAGCGCCGCGCGCAGAGAGTCGTGCAGCGATTTATAATCCTGCTTGAGAAGATAACCCTTTACGCCAAGCTCCAGCGCTTTCACTATATATTCGTCGTCGGAGAAGGTCGTGAGAAAAAGAATCACGGCTTCCGGATGGGCGGCGAGGATTTTTTCCGCCGCCTCCAGGCCGTTCAGATCCGGCATACGGATATCCATCAGAAGAAGATCCGGACGCAACTCTTCAAAGAGGCGGACGGCATCCTTTCCTCCGTTGCCGCAGCCGGCGACTTCAAATTCTTCGTCTCCGGAGATAATCATATCCAGCGACATGGTGATCAGTTCATCGTCGTCAATAATCAGAATTCGTTTTTTTTCCATACGCGTTTATCCTGTCTTTTGTTCTTTCAATTATTAGGAGTATGTTGAAGACTCGTATTGTCTTTCAGATGCGGTCGGTTCGCAGATCAAAGGATCGATGGCTTCTCCGTGCGCGCATCGGTCAGTTTTCCGGTGTTTGGTAGGGAAGCCTCGCGTAGACCGTGAATCCGCTGTCTCTGTAAAAATAGACGTCGCCTCCGCAGCTCTGCGCCCGCTGCCTCATGTTGACGAGGCCGATTCCCTCGTGCGGGGAGAGATCCCTGGCGCTCGTGCCGTTGTCCGTGACGGACAGAATGCAGAAGCCCGGGTTCTGGTGCAGAATCACATCGACGCGGTTTCCGTTGCTGTGTTTGAGGATATTTGTTACGGCCTCCCGGAAGATGCCGAGCAGCGTGAGTTTGGTAGAGGTCGGTATCAGATCCTGGAAGTCGACATCACAGTTTACTTCGAAGTTTTTGAGATCCGTCAGCATATCGTCAATGTTCTTTTGGAGATCGATCGAGGTGTCGTGGAGATCGTGAACGCTCTCCCTCATTTTCTGCATCGCGCTGTCGAGCGTGCGGTCCAGAATGGCGAGCTGGGGAGCTGTTTTTTCATCGGAATTGACAGCTTCGATCGCGCCGAGAAGCAGGATGGCGCGGGAGAGCATGTGTCCGACATTGTCGTGAATCTCCCTCGCGATGCGGTTTCGTTCCGTCATCGTGGCCAGATGGATCTCCCGATCCTGCTCATCCAGAAGATGCCGGTTTCTGGCCTGAAGAAGGCCGCGCATCTCCACGCTGTCGTCTCTGGTGCGGTGCAGTCTGTCCCGGCAGGCCTGATATTTTCGGAACAGAACCGTTTCGAGAAGATAAGACAGAAGAAACAGGAGGAGCATGGCAGTTTTGAAAAGAAGCTGCGGCGATTCTTCGAACGCAAGCAGGAGAAAGGCGGCCGCGAAGGGAAGGGCGGCGAGAAAATCTGACGCTTCCTTTTTGGGACAAAGGACAGAAATCTCCATGCACAGCAAAAAGCAGATAGACATTACGATATGAAAATTCGCAATGTCATCTGCATTCAGAATGATTCCGATTTCGACTGCCGCGAGTGCGCGGATCAAAACATCATACAGCATATAACTCCTTTTTTCTGGAGATCACGATGCCCGCACAGAACAGGACTGCCGCGAAGAGCAGCTGTACGAAGAGGCTCAGCGTGAAATCTCCTCCCGGATAGCATCCGGCGGGGCTGTCGGTGATCAGTTCTACGCCATGTACGTACCAGTACAATGGCAGATAATGTGAGGCGGCGAGCACTTTTTCCGACATAAACTCGGCCGGGACAAATACGCCGCTGATGAAGCACATGGAAATCAGCAGCATGGTTGTCAGCATGTTGACCAGTCCTTCGTTTCGTGCGAACGAGCTGATCAGAAACGCGAATCCGATACCCACCGGCATCAGTGCGAAGGCGTTGAGAATGTAAAGTCCTGCCTTCGTAATGGACGGATCGGAGCGTGTGAGGTACAGCGCAAAGGCAATGAGTACTACACAGAGACCGACGGCGACAAAGAGGACCGCGCCGGCCATGGCCGCATACCTTGTGAAGAAGGTGGTTCCGCTGACGGAAATTCTCGCGTAGAGATCATGCTCCCTCATGTAGATGAGGATCATGGCAACTGACAGGGTTACCGTCGTGAGAAGCGAATAGGCGAGGAACGTGAAGACCGACTGGATATACGGATCGGACGGTCCGTTCACGGTTTTCGCGATTTTTACCTCCGGTTTTGCGGCATCCGCAAGCTGTGCGGCTGCCAGTTCACCGGCTTCTTTCTCAGAGTATCCACTGTTTAAATATATCATAACATCTTTCAGATAAGAACTGATTTTGTGTGATAATAATTCCCCGGAAGCGGTGTCACCGGTGGCAATATATCTGGCGGCGTGATCGTCGCCGTCTTTTACCTTCGAGGAGAAATCCTCCGGGATGATCAGCACGAAATCGCTGATGTCGAATCGCACGGAGTCGTTCAGCGTCTGAAGTTCTGTCTGACTTAAGTCCTTTTGCTTATCGACGGTCACCTTCTCATTCGTTGCGAGAAAATGAATCAGTGCCCGCGAAGTTTCACTGTCCTCCTGATCAACGACGGTCACGTTCAGTTCCGATTCCCTGAAAACCTCCGACGCCGTGTTCGCGCCGAAATAGGCGAAGAGACTTGCAAAGAGAAGGAACATCGAGAGGTGAATCACGAGGGACGGAATGAATCTTCGAAGCGATTTGATGGTGGCGTTAAATACTGGCATATTTCCTCCTTCGCAGCAGAAGAGCGCTGCCGGTGACTGTGATAAGAAACATCGCCGCAAGAATCAGCAGGTCGATGTAGAACGTGCGGTTGAGACCGTAGGTGGCTGCAACATACAGCGCGTCGGTGATCAGGGCTGCGGGATTGATCCGGTTGATGACAGGGCAGGCCTGTTCGATCAGCTGTCTCAGGTTACCCATCATGAGTCCGCTCAGGAACGAGCAGGTCATGGCGACGCCGAGCGGGATGACCCAGAGCAGGCTCTCGTTTTTGCAGATGGCGCCGACCAGCATACCAAGGGAGATGCCCACGGCGTCACCGAGGACGACGACAAGCATGACGGCCGGAAGCGGAGCACCGAAGGAGAGCCCGAGGACGTACTGGATATACAGAACAATCAGGAAGGAACCGATGCTCTGGATGATCAGACAGGCCAGACTTCCCGCAAAAACGGAACTGAGTTTCCGGACCGGTGTGCACTCGTACCGTTTGCCGAGCTCGGAGAGACACGCGCACATGCCTTTCAGCATCTCCACGCTGGTTGTGGCTCCATAGAGAGCAACCATGGCCAGCAGGGCAAAAAAGTACTGCATATAGGCGGAGGTCTTCTCTCCGAAACTGTAGGGACGAAGGAAGGTCTGCTCATCGGTCAGAAGATGCATGACTTCCGCAAGCTTTGAGGGATCTTCTTTCATGAGATGGATGACGGTGAGCCGGTTGTTCGTGTATTCCTTTCGGATCTGGTTCAGAATTGTCGAGGACTTTCCGTTTTCTTTTACAGTGAGAAGAATCTCTCCGTCCTTTTCCTCATAATAGCCGTCGATCTTGCCTTTCTTCAGCGCTTTGCCGGCCTCCTTTGCGTTCGTATATGTCTTCAGCTTGAGGAGGCGCTGCGCATTCTCTGACGTCGTGTCCTTGCCGGCATCTGTCTGGTCGAGCGACCGGAGAACCTGTTCGAAGGCAATGGAATCTTCTTCCATCGGACTTTCCGAACCGCTCTGCACATAGCCGCAGGGAATGCCGGTGAACAGATCCGGATCTTCGTGAATCATGTTTCCAAAGCCCAGATAAAAGGCGGTGGAAAGGATCAGCGGAAAGAGGAAGTTCCAGCCGGTCAGTGAACGGTTCCGGATCAGCTCTTTGAATTTCATGGAAAAAACGCGCAGGAACATCAGTCTCTCAACTCCTTTCCCGTGATCTCGAGGAACACGTCGTTCAGTGTCGGCAGAGCCGTGGTGACGCGGCCGAAGGGAAGGTTGTGCTCGACGAGATAGTTGATGATGTGGACAAGATTATGCTCGCCTCCGTCGCAGCGGATGAGGATCGAATCCTTATCCTCGCGGACGTCATAGACGTGGTTGATCTCGGACAGGCCGCGGATGGTCTCCGGATCGCGCACGGGAAGCTCAATGCAGATCGTCTCTCGGTTTCGAAGAGAAGCCTTGAGAGAAGCAGCGGTGCCCTCGGCGACATTTTTTCCGTGATCCATGATGACGATGCGGGAGCATAGTTCCTCGACCTCTTCCATGTAGTGGGATGTGTAGATAATGGTGGCGCCGTTTCTGTTCATCTCGCGGATGCCCTCCAGAATGGCGTTTCTGCTCTGTGGGTCGATGGCGACGGTCGGCTCGTCGAAGATGATGAGTTCCGGTTTGTGCGCGATGCCGCAGGCGATGTTCAGGCGTCGGAGAAGACCGCCGGAGAGCTTTTTCGGGAACTGTCTCCGGTAATCGGTCAGCCCGCAGAACTCCATGGCCTCCTCGGTGTACTGCTTGCGGAGAAGGCGGTCTCTGACGTAGAGCCCGCAGAAGAAGGAGATGTTCTCCTCGACAGTCAGCGTGTTGACGACGGCGACATTCTGCATGACAATACCGATCTTGTTCTTGATGTCGTAGGCTGCCGGCGACATCGGTTTGCCGAAGATGGAAATCTCACCCTTGTCGTAGGAGAGAAGAGAGAGAAGACAACTGATCGTTGTTGTCTTTCCGGATCCGTTCGGACCGAGCAGGCCGAGGATCTCTCCCTTCTTTACTTCGAGGCTGAAGTGGTCGACGGCGACATTTTCGCGGTATCTTTTTACCAGCTGATTAATATTTACAACAGTATCTCCCATAGTTGCACTCCTTATGAAATAGATGCATTCCTTTTTGTTTTCTTTGATGCTTCTATTGTAGTGGAGAGGGAGGGGAGGGATAAGTGAAGAACATCACAAAAGAGGGGTGACATTTGTCATGATAAAGAAAAGAAGACAAAAAAATAAGACCGATCAGATTATCCAATATCTGATCGGTCCTTAACGAACTGCTCGAATCATTTCTATCCTTCTTTCTTTTGTATTATGGGGTATTACCTTAACTGTCTTTCGGACTGTACCTCGATTCTTTAAGATTTACTGTAAGTCGTAAACTGTGTTTTTTACTTTAAGTGAATGTTGGTCCGTACCTCGATTCTTTCATATTCTGCAGGTGGCTTTCCTGCATTTGGAATTACATCGGTTATTCCGTCCACTGTAAGTATCTGTAAGGTAAGTGATCAATGGGTTCTAAAAGATTTGTTTTTATCTTTTATTCTTTGGATGATTATACTTTAGCAGATAACATCCTGTTTGTCAACAATAAATCTGACAATTATCGAAAATAATATAAGTAATCATATAATTTGAAACGGTATTTATCCGAAAAAAGACACCGCGTGCAGATGATTTGCGCGCGGTGTCCGTGAGCGAATGTACATGCTTACATTACGCTGACAAGTTCGATTTTGAAATTGAGTTCTTTGCCGGCCATCTCGTGGTTGGCATCAAAGGTGATTGTTTTTTCGTCGCGGGCTTTTACAGTTACCGGTACCGGCTGTCCCATGGCGTTGGACAGGTATACGCGGTCACCGGCTTTGAGTTCGCCGGAGCCCTCCAGCTGGTCGAGATCCACGGTAAAGATTGCTCTCGGATCAGGCATGCCGTAAGCTTCTTCCGGAGAGAGGTGGATGTTCACGATGTCGCCGACCTCCATGTCTACCACAGCTTTGTCGAAACCTGAGATCATCATGCCTGTGCCGCAGATGAAATCGATGGGTTTGCCGCGCTCGTAGGAAGAGTCGAAGACAGTACCATCGTTGAAGGTTCCGTGGTAATGAACGCTGCAGTTCTTTCCGGCATTTTTTCCTTCGAGAATAACCTGTAATTCGTGTCCGCCGCAGCCGCCGCAGCCGCAGCCACCGCCGCAACCTGAATCTCCGCATCCGCAGTCATCGCCACAGCCACAACCTTCTTCATCACCGCCGCAGCCTTCATCTTCAGAGCCACAGCCATTTCCGCAATCGCAACCGGAGTCGTTTTCATCCGAAGAGGAATCTGCGTGATCATGGTGATCGCAGTTGATGCCCTCGGAAGTAAGCGTGCCATCCAGGTAAGCGTTTACAGCTTCATCCGTGGATCCCTGCACACCGGAGAATACTTCAATGCCTGCGGCTTTGAGAGCCGCGTCTGCACCGGCGCCGAGACCTCCGCAGATGACAACTTCCACGTCCTGTCCTGCCAGAAGACCGGCAAGGGCTTCGTGCCCTGTGTCGCCGGCGTTGAGGATTTCGCTGGAAGCGATTTTTCCGGTGTCTACCGTGTATATCATAAACTCTTTTGTTTTTCCGAAATGCTGAAAGATATTCCCGTTATCGTAAGTAACTGCAATTCTCATATTACAAATCCTTTCTTGTTGTTACGTTCAGCGAGACTTCATTATACCATCCGGCCCGGAGAATTACTATATTTGGTTTGAATTTTCAGGTTCCGTCCGGATCCCAGGTGATCTCATCATTCAGAATTAACTGAACCATGATGTCGGCGATCTTTGGATCAAACTGTGTGCCGGAGTGTTTCCGAAGTTCTTCAATAATATATTCTTTGCTGCATCTCGAGCGGTAGTAGCGATCCGTAGACATGGCGTCATAGCAGTCCGCCACACAGATAATGCGGGCGACAAGAGGAATGTTTTCCCCGGAAAGACCCTCGGGATATCCGGATCCATCATAAAACTCATGGTGATAACGTACACCGTCCTGAATTCCCTGCACAGAGGTGAAGTTGCTCAGCATCTCATAGCCCTTGGTGGTGTGGGTTTTGATGATTTCGAACTCCTCTTCCGACAGACTGCCCTGTTTTTTCAGGATGTTGTCAGGGATATAAACCTTTCCGCAATCATGCATCAGCGCGATGTAGTGAAGTTTCCGGATTTCCTCCGGGGACATATTCAACTTTCGGGCGATCTGCGTGGAATACTGGGCGACCCGCCTGGAATGACCTTTGGTATATACATCCTTGGCATCGATAAACTCTGCGAATACACCGATAGACTGGCGGATAATGTTGTCATCGAGATCCAGCCGCTGCATGGTCCGTCTGTCCATGATAAGGTATACCACAAAGGCCGTCAGAAAGATGATCCAGAGAAAAGTAAACATCACTACGCAGGGGAAGGTACGCATCCGGTATACCGAATATTTCATGGAGTAGATCAGCCGGTAATCCAGTTCAGGGAATTCCAGTTCATAGTTGGCCCAGTCCTCGGTCTCATCGGAATATGCGTTTGCCGAGTTCTTCGTGTATTTGAGCGGACAGTACCAGATGAAACCGATGCTTGTCATATTGGATCTGTGATCAAGGGGGTATTCTCTGGCAGTATCTGCATCCGGATGATAGGTGATCACATCTCCCTTCTGGAGTTTTACCAGAAAGTTGCCGGAGTAGATGTCACTGCCGGGAAAAGCTTTTGCCAGCGCCTGCCTGGTCTCACTGGTTAGATGTTCCGGTCTTAAGTTTCCGGCGTCGACTGTCACATTTCCTCGGGTGATACTGATGTCTCCATTCCACTCCACGTTCAGAAGAATCGGCTTTTTGACAGTGAGAATGAGTTCCCACCACCGGATTGCTGCGTCACTGTGGTTTACGATATTGTATTCATAAGTCATGCCATAGTAGTTGTAGGGTTCTGATTCTGAGCGGTTTAGATGAAATTTCCATCCGTTGTTGACAGCGCGTTCCATTGTCGGTTCACGATACTCCAGAGCACAGAAGGATTCGCCTACGCCGGCCTGTCTTCGTTCGGAGTTCATTTGATGAACACGCATGAACATGGCAGCATAGCAGCAGATCAGTGCGGCCATACTGATGAGTAGAAATGTGAGAAAGAACTTTGTGTTGTGTTTAATATTCATAAAGCATTTCACAGATCGGTTTCGGAAAAATAAACAGAAGTCGCTGTATCTTTGGGATGGGCAACACTGTTATTAACGACTTGTATCCTATATGTACCGCAACTATCCAATTAATAAATATACAGATGGGTTGCGCACACAATAAAAAAGTATAAAGTATATTTACCGACTACTCAATATTAAGACTGAAACTTTCAAAATTTAAAGATTTGAAATATCAAATAATTTGGATCTCGGGGTTCGGAAATGCTTTGATAAAAGCAAAAGAAGCTGTCGATATATCTTAAGAGTTATTTTGCATATGTGAAGGTAGCATACGGAGGGGCTTTGCTCCAACCGCTCAGAGGAGAATATTCATGTATAGTATCAAACCCTTCGACTTGATCTGCGAGAAGGTGGATGGTTGGATCGGCCGGGTGGCCGGAGCCTGTGGCCTGCTTCCATACAGCAGAACAGTCATGGAGAAACTGAACCGGAAAAACCTGACCATGGGAGTTCCCATGCTGGTTCTCGTTTTCTCAGAATCGCTTTACAGATTGTATCTTCTCCTGAACTATCTGAGCGTAGTAGAAGATTCTGAGCGCCCAAGGGCATTCTTTATTTACAGTATGGTGGTTTTGACATCGTTGCTGATGGGCGTAGCATTTGTTCTGGACAGGAGACGAAAGATCAGACATCCGAAGGTGGCCGCGCTGATTATTTATTCCTTTATGTGGTTCCATCTGTGTTACGGTTTCCAGATGGCGACAGAGCAGAACAATGTCATGGATTTTTTCAATATGTTTTTCATGTCTGCCATGATGAATTTCATACTGTTCAATGTAAGACCTGTGGTGGTGCTGCTTTTATGTCTCATGTTCAATCAGATCGTGATCCGGTGGACCAGCCGGTTTATGCCAGTTGACGATGCGACTACCCAACAGATGCTCATGGTCGCCGTGTGCCTCGTGTCCATGATCCGTTATAACATGGTCATGGGAGCGGTGCGACTGGAGGAGAAGCTGGAACAGTACCAGGATGAGCTGAAGAATAAGAATGAAGAGTTGAGTCTTCGGAATGAACAGCTGCTCATGATGTCCGGGACGGACGGTCTTACCGGCCTCAGTAATCGCTTTGCTCTCCGTCGAGAGTTTGATTCATTCATCGGCAGAGAGATTTGTGTCATGATGAGTGATATTGATGATTTCAAGTACTACAATGACAATTTCGGTCACGAAGTCGGAGATGAGGTTCTGATCCGTTACGCCGCGCTTCTGAAGGAATGCTTTCGGGATACGCATCTGTACCGCTACGGTGGCGATGAGTTTTTACTGATCTCCGATCTGAAACCGAAAGAGTTTGTGAAGGCAGTAGATGAATTCATGAAGAAACTGCTGGAAGTGTCCTTGAACGACATGTCCAGGCCTCCGACCACCAGCGCCGGCGTGGTCTGCGGCAACTGTCGGAACGCGACAGTGCTGAGAGGCATGTTTTCCATGGCAGACCGGTGTCTGTATAAGGCCAAACAACAAGGCAAGAATCAGTATGTATTAGAAGAATCCATTGGAGAGATACGGGAGATCGACTGGAACTGGAACCCTTGAATAAAAATCCGTTTCTCTGTCTCATGGGATATTCCTTCGAAGTACCCTGTATAAGTTTTGTTTCGGATTCATTGAAAGGCGATATCGCTTTGTGGAGAGAAAGATGAAAAGAAATATCAGAACGGCGTGTTTCCGTCATGAACTTTTTTTCAAAGCATTTGATTCGATGCCCGGGGGCTTCTTTATCTACCGGGCTGATGAAGGTGAAGAAGTTCTCTATGCAAACAAATATGTTCTCGAGATGTACGAGTGTGAGACGGAAGAAGAATTTCTTGCGCTTACCGGAGGTACGTTCCGAAAGATGGTTCATCCCGAGGAGATCGAGGATGTAGAGAGGGACATATGGAGACAAATCTGCGCCGGTACCGATATGTTTGACCATGTGAGCTACCGGATCTGCACCAGAACCGGGAAAATCAAATACATAGAGGATTTCGGCAGACTTGTTCACCTGGAAGAGGTAGGTGATGTCTACTATGTCTTTGTGAGTGATCGGGACATCAAGTATATGAGCTATGATATCGACCGTCTGACCGGACTTCCCGGACAGAGAAGATTTCTGTCATATACGGAATCCGCACTGAAGAGCTGTGAGAAACAGGGCGGTGAGACCGAAGTAGCCTTTTTGTACATCAATATATCGAAATTTAAGATTTTTAACGTGCGGTTTGGAATGGAGGCCGGCGATGCACTGCTTCAGGGTATAGCCGCTGTTCTGAGAATTACATTTCCGGGCGGATACATTGCCCGTTTTTCCGATGATCATTTTATCGTTTACGTGGAGAACGCAGATCTTGAGAAAAGCCTGGAGAGTCTGAGCGAAGCATTGGATCATCTCCGGAGTGAGACGAAGATAAAAGTCAAAATCGGAATCTATCGTGTCAGGGATTATTCTGTAAATCCGGAGCTTGCCTGCGATCTGGCCAAGCTTTCCTGCGACAGCATCCGTGGTAATCCGGACAAGAACGTGGAGGAGTATACGGACGAGATCGGCCGCAAACTCGAAGTGCATGAGTATGTTCTGGATCACATCGATGATGCCATCGAGAATCACTACATCAAGGTATATTATCAGCCGGTAGTCCGATCCATATCCGGTGCGCTCTGCGGTTTTGAGGCCCTTGCAAGGTGGATCGATCCTACGGTCGGGTTCCTGCCGCCCTCGGACTTTGTTCCCGCGTTGGAGGAGAGCCGTCAGATTCACAAACTCGATTGCTATATGATCCGTGAGATCTGCAGAAATTACCGGGAGCACGTGGATGCGAATGAACCGGTGGTGCCGGTGTCATTCAATCTCTCCATCATTGATTTTATAGCCTGCGATATCGGCAGTATTGTTGAGGAGGCAGTAGAAGAATTCCGGGTGCCCCGGGAGATGATCAACATAGAGATCACAGAGAGTATGTTTATTCAGGACGCACAGCGGATCGGCCGTGAGATCGACCGCTTCCACGGTCGTGGATATCAGGTCTGGATGGATGATTTCGGCAGCGGATATTCGTCCCTCAATCTGTTGAAGGACTTTACGTTTGACGAGTTAAAGATCGATATGGGCTTCCTTTCAAGCTTTACACAGAAATCAAAGGATATTCTCGAATCTACCGTGCGTATGGCGAAGAAGATTGGTATTCAGACTCTGGCAGAGGGCGTCGAGACAGAGGAACAGTTTGAGTTTCTCAGATCCATCGGCTGCGAGAAGCTTCAGGGATACTATTTCGGCAAGCCTATGCCTTACGAAGAGAGCATGGAGCAATGTACGGCGAAGGGTATCCGGATTGAGACTCTGGCGTGGCGGCGTTATTACGACGCAGTGGGAAAGATTGATTTCCTGACAGACCAGCCGCTGGCTCTGTTAGAGGACAACGGAAAGGAATTCCGCTTCCTCTTTGCGAATGATAAGTATAAGGAAGCGTTGAATTCCAATGGCGTAGAGTCCCTGGAGCAGGAGACCTATACGATGAACCGGACGGGAACCGTCATGGGCAAGATGTTCCGTGATTTCGTCAATACGATGATCAAGTGGAATACACGGGAGCATTCTCTCACCTATCCTTCCGGTAATCAGTTCATGCGTCTCAATGCAAAGATTATCGCATGTTGTAACGGATACAATATGATCACGGTGAATCTGTTCAACATTACGAGACAAACGGATGAAGAAGAACAGGCAGTGCGCAATGGAATTCTGAAGAATATTTTCTATCTGTACGAGGATATTGCGTTGGAGAATATTGCGGAGGACAGTGTAGAGCTGTTCTTCCTTACCGGTTCGGGCAGAACCGGACAGACCCAGGGCAAGAAATACGGAATAGACAAGCTTCGTGACGAGTATATCCAGCACACGATCTATCCCGAGGATAGAGAACGGTATATTGCTTTTTCGGATCCGAGAACCATTCGAGAGAGAGTTCTCTCCACCGGCAACGGCTTTCTTGCCGATTATTTCAGAACAAAGGGCAAAGACGGAAACTACCGCTGGATGACGCATACGACGCTGGTTATTCCAAAGTCCAATGATCAGCTGTACCTTCTGATCTGCAAGGAGGCCGCTTTTGAGAACCCTGTGATCAGAGAGAGCCTCAGCAGTACCTACGGCAGGGAACTCTTCTCCAAGAAGTGGACGGACGTTGTGGAAGATCAGGAAATCACCGATGAGCTTCTCTGGAAAAACCTCCGGGACTTCTCACGGTTCAATTATTTCTGGAAAGATAAAAACCGCCGGTTCGTCGGTGTATGCCAGAGTTTTCTGGATTATTACGGAATGTCTTCGGAGGATGAAGTTCTGGGTAAGACAGACGAGGAAATGCAGTGGCATGTGGCGGATGGTCCCTACAAGAATGATGAGGAGAGGATTATCTCCGAAGGAATCACCGTCCATGATGTCCCGGGCAAGTGCATTATCAAAGGAATCCTGCACAATATCGCCTGCACGAAGGTGCCGATCTACAGAGATGGCAAGATCGTCGGAATCATCGGCTACTTCGTAGACATTGACAAACAGAATCAGATCAACGCATCCCTGAAGAGAGTGACGTCGGTGGATACCGTGACCGGTCTGGCCAATATCCGCGGTCTGATTGAGAATATGGGGGATTATATTGAGGAGTTTCGGCGAAGTGGTGCGGACTTTGTAGTGGTACATCTGGAAGTCGAGGAATATGTGAGATTCCGGGAGATCTACGGATCGGATGCCGGGGACGAACTGCTCCGTATGCTTGCCGGGATTCTTCTGAGATGCTTCAGACATGCAGCCTCTATCGGTCGCTTCAGTGAAGGAGAATTTTTCATTCTATACAGATACGAAGATCAGAACGACGTTGCGACGATTGTGAAGAACATTAAGCAGGAGATCCTCGAGCTACATCATGTCGGAGATGCTGTCTGTTCGTGCTTTGCGAATATCACCCTGGAGTATGCGGCCGCGTCGGAGGATCCGGAGAGCCTTGTAGTGAAACTGATGCAGAATGCCATCATGAAGAGAAAACGAAACAACAACGAATAATAAAAGAAAAACCAAAGCCCGCACCTCTTGATGAGAGGGATGCGGGCTTCGGTTTTTTCAGTAGGGGGTACATGGTTATTACATATATGTAAAGTGGATTCTGCAATAAGGATATTACAGAACCCACGATACATGCTTACGAATCTTACTCTGCAGTATCGTCAACGTCATCGATGCGAAGCTTCGCAACGGTCTCACGGATCTGATTGACGATCTGCTCGATATTCTTATTCGCTTCGGAGCTGTTCTCGGAAAGCTTTTCTACTTCCTCTGCGACTACAGCAAAGCCTTTGCCGGCCTGTCCGACTCTGGCAGCCTCGATACTGGCGTTGATTGCAACGATCTTCTGACGCTTCTGAATGTTCTGAAGGACGCCATTGCAATCGCTGATCTTCTTGATGAGATCCTCGGTCTCTCGAATTCCTGTTGAGAATTGCTCAAGATGGATTGATTTGAAATGGTCGTTGTACTTTGAGGATACATAACTCATAACAGCTGTCTGCAGAATGTGGAATGCAGCTTCGATTTCTTTCTGGGTTCTCTGTGGCATCTGGTCGATCGCTTCCAGATACTGTTCCGGGTTCACGCCGATTTCCTTGGCATTCATGCGGAGAAGAGAGTGATCAGGTCTTGTGACAATCGCCTGCCCGCCGATTACGCGTCCGAAGTTTTCATTGCCGATTTTGAGATCGAAGGAGAACTCAGTCAGGCCGGTATGACACTCATAGATGCCCTTTCCCTCGCGGTCGCATTTCTCACATCTGTGTTTTCCTTCGCCGGTACCCCTTGTACAGTGGGTGCAGAAATCCTTGTAATTGAACAGTTCGGAAATATACTGTCCATTGGGATCCATGATCGTGCAGCCAAGTCCGGTAGATACAGCCCAATCACTGAGAATGGATTTTAATTCTTTCATATCACAAAATTCCTGAAGCTTCATTATCTGATCGTCCTCCAATGATTAATTATGTATGAATCAGCTAGAAAAAAGATGTTACTATAAACGCGCATCTGGCTGATGCCTCAAAAGTATCCGCAAAATATAGGCTGCCCGGCGTCTAAGACTCACTGACAGCCCACGTTAATACATGTAATAAATAACGACTGAAAATACAGAATTATAAGAAGTTGGGCAGAAAAATAACGTCAATACGCATTTGTCTGTGAAAATAGCACAATGATGCATGTGGAATTCGCACAGGAAATAAAAAAAACAAAGAATGGTTTATATATATTGGGAAAGCGCCGATAATAACAGCGAAATCCTATGTACAAAAACGGTCATACTATGTAATGAAGACGCATTTGGATCGTAGAGAAATCCGGGAACGGCCGGATTTTTCTCGGAACGACTGTATTAGACAAAGCGAGGGGCTTATGACTTACAGAAGACTGCGTATATTCAATAACTGTCTGGTGCTCACACTGAGCGTTGGTCTGTCCGTTTCTCTGCCGTTATCCGTTATGGCGGTTCCCACGGACAGCGGGCAGGGACAGGTCTCCGACGGGGGTGACGCTTCGACGACCGGAGAAGCCGGGGATACTACGGAGCAGACGGAAGGGGATTCCGGTACAGTCGCGGATGCTGCGGAAGCACAGCCCAGAGACCGGGACACCATAGAGAGAGAGATCGAGAATAACCAGACGAGGATTGATACGCTGCTGGAAGAAATCAACGGCTTTGACGAGAAGAAAACCGGTCTTTTGGAGGATCTCTCAGAGGATGACCGTCAGAAGCTTCTTTGTCTTGCAGCGGTTCTGGCCGGAGAGGATGCCATTGAGATCAAGAAGGCTGAGAAAGAGCTGGCGCAGAGACTGCTGAAGAAAGCCTCGAAGCGGAAGAGGGAAGCACAGAAGAACTTCAACGGTGGTGACAAGTCGTTCGCGTCCGCCATTGAGTACAGGGCTTCCATCAGCGAATACCTGAAAGCAGACAAGACTCTCCGACTCCGCACATCGGAACTTCGTACACTGGAGAGAGAACAGAAAGCTCTTCGTAAAGAGATGGATGAAGCTGATGAGGCAGAGGCGGCCGGGAAAGAGCAGAAGGATCAGGCAGATCAGAAGGAACAGAAGAACCGGAAGAGTCAGAAGGATCAGGAGACTCAGAAGACGGATACGTCAGAGAAAGCATCTGACCGCGGGGAGAATATCAAGATTTCATCAGAAGACGATTTAGATAAAGATTCCGACAAAGCGAAAGCACAGAACGCGCGGAAACAGGCGGAGAAGCTGAAGAACGCCACCACCCAGAGCGTATCCTCCGGTGTGAGGATTTCCGTTCCTTCATTGGATTCACTGCAGGTGAATTCCGGCGAGCAGTCACAGGAGGCTTCTGAGAATCCTGGTGATCCTGCCGCACAGAGTGGTGATCCCGGTACGCAGCCCTCGGAAGGGTCAGAGAATGCCGGGGATCCGCCCGCACAGGGAGCGTATTCCGGCGAACAACCCACTGAAGGGACAGGAAATGCCGGAGATCCGTCTGCACAGGGATCTGATTCCGGCGTGCAGTCTTCAGAAGAAACTTCAGATTCCGTAGAGACCGCGGCGCAGGGCGTCGAGTCCGGTGGACAGTCGCAGGAGAGTGCCGTGAACCCGGAAGATACGACGGCGGATGGCGAGGATTCCGGAGCACAGGCTCAAGAGGGTGCCGAAGCTTCGGGGGATGTTGCTTCGGAAGGAAAGGATCCGAACGCAGAACCGGGGGCGGAAGAAGGAGATCAGAAGGAACCTTCCGGCAGGAAAGCCATCGTTGATCTCACTGAGGAGGAATTCAGGAAGAGAGCGCGGGAGTATTATCTCGCTGCAGACAGACAGAACCGCGTGATCGAGGATGTTCAGAGCCTTCAGAGTGAAGTGGAGAAGGATCAGGCGGAAATCGACGCGTTAGACCGGGCGGAGCAGGAACAGGAAGCTGAAGAGGAACCGCAGTCTGACAGCAGCCAGTCCACTGTTTCAAACGGCAGTACATATTACGGTACAACGGGTACTTACGGAGGAACATATAATCCGTATTCGCTTTACGGAGGACAATACGGTGCCTACGGGGATACCAGCAATAGCGGCTTGCTCGGAACGCTCTATAACTCCTTGTTTGGAACCTCCGGCAGTACACTTGGCACTTATTCGAATTTAGGCCTATATGGAAGTTCGTACTACACATATCCGAATTCAGCCTACAGCACATTGACTTCCTCGGCTGCCCTTGGGCAGGCTGTGGCGAATTACGCGGTTCAGTTTGTCGGGAGACCTTATGTTTGGGGTGGAACATCGCTGACCAACGGTTGCGATTGTTCCGGATTTGTACAACAGATCTTCAAGGCATTTGGCGTTGAATTGAGCCGTACTACCTACACGCAGGCCAAAGAAGGAAGAGAAGTGAGTTATTCCGAGATGCAGCCCGGAGATGTGATCAATTACGGATCGCACACGGCCATCTACATTGGCAACAACAGAATCGTACATGCCGCCAACGAAGACGAGGGAATTATCATCTCTGATAACCCCGCATATAAGCCGATTCTGACAATTCGTAGATATGTGTAATGAATAATCGCAACATATGTGAAAAATAGATAACTCTGGTCACGCGATTAAGCACGTGCTTGTTGCAATACGGGTGCTTGTATATTATTTCTTGTGCATAGTGCACAGATCCGTGGCCGGATTATTTTAGGCAGAGAATCGAAAGTCAGTCGAAATTATTTGGTAAATGTCTTTGATTGAAGAAAATATCGGATTGGTATATGAACTTCGAGTCACACGGAAAAGGACGGAAATATTTTTGACGAACTTTATCTCACCATGTTGAATTCGAAACAGAATCCAAATATAATGTAAATAAGTCAAAACTTTAAACATAAAAATCATATTAACGTACTTGTCCGTGATAGGACTTCAAATCAAAGGCAAAACAGACGAAAGTCTGTGACGCAAAACTATAGGGGCCGAAATAGCCAGCCAGTTGCATTCATGATTGTGTTCTTACGCAAGGAGTATCACTTTTTTGCAATCAGGCATCTGGCTTCATCGGCTGGGTGCTTTTTTTGAAACATACTGTTCCAAACAGGCATGGGACAGCCGTTTGGACATGGAGGTCCACACCAAAAAAAGGAATCATGAATTATGAAAATGGGAGAGATTACAATGGGTTTCATTACCCCGATGAAACCATGGAAATGGACAAGGTCAGGGGTCATTTCTACAAACGATTCAAACGCAAAGACCGGTTCTTCATCTGCGATCAGCGGGTCCGGTCAGATACCCTTTCAGAATGTATTTCAAACTGCAGTAGAACAGGTGAAGGAGACCCAGGCTGACGTCGAGAACAAGCAGTATCTGCTTTCGACAGGACAGCTGGAGGATGCTCATACTCTGCCGATTGCAGAAACAAAAGCGCAGATTTCTCTGGATATGATGATTTCCCTTCGCAACAAAGCTCTCGAATCATACAACGAGTTGATTAAGATGAATATCTGATAGCCGGCGTGAGACGTTATCTTCATGATGCGTTTTCTTAAAGAAGCTTAGAGGAATGAATCGTGAAAATCCTAAACAAACTTAAGGAAACCTGGCAGCAGCTGTCGGCTATGGCGAGGAGACTCCTGATTATAGTGTTGGTAGGAGCCGTTGCGTTTGTCGTTATAGGCATTGTTCTGCTGAATCAGAGAAAGACAACTGAATACACGACGCTCTTTACCGGACTGAACCAGGAGGAATCACGAGAGATTGTGAGCATGATTCAGGAGGAAGGAAAGCAGTATCTTTACGATGCGGGATCCGGAACGATTCAGGTACCTGTAGAACAGGCGGACAAGCTTCGTGCGGAGATATTGAGTAAGGGCTATCCCCAGAGTGGTTTCACCTACAGCATGTATGTAGGCAATTCCGGAATCATGGCGACGGAGTCCGATAAAGAACAGTATACACTGTACGATCTTCAGGATCGACTGGGGGCTACGATCCGTCTTTTTGACGGCGTAAGGGATGCGAAAGTAACCATCGCTCAGGCTGATGATGACGGCTATGTGCTCGACGAGGATGGTGATACAAAGAGCAACAGCGATGATGATGTCAATGCATCAGCCTCCGTAGTTGTGACGATGAAGAGAGGGTCCGAACTAACGGAGAAGAATGCAGATGCGATCCGGAACCTGGTGGCCAGGTCAGTGAGGGGAATCAACTTCACCAATGTATCCGTCTTTGACGCGGCGACCATGCAGGAGATCGGAGGCAACGCAGACGATGAATCCGCCAGCTCGGAAGCCGTCAATGAACTTACGAAACAGGTAGAGAATAATATAGCGGCGAATGTAAAGAAGGTTCTGGCAAAGCTCTATCACATGGAGAATGTGGAGGTAGCCGTCAGAGGAAAGTTGGATACGTCCACGCTTCTTTCAGAAAATACACAGTACACGGTGCCGGTTCAGGCGGACTCCACGGACAAAGAAGGTCTCTTGGACCACGAGGAGGATGCCAGCGCATACACCGGACCCGGGGCGGCGACAGCGGCCGGGGTTGCGGGAACCGACGCGAACGCGGACACACCGAGATACACCACAGAGAATGGTGAGAACGGAGATGAGTACAGCAGTTTTGATACATCCACATCCAGACAGTGGCTGTACAACACTTTGAAAGAACAGGTACAGAGAAATCCCGGAACACTTCAGGATTGTACTGTAGCAGTAGTCATCGACACAGAAGATACAAGTGTCGATGAAAATGACCTGATTAACCTCGTGGCGGATGCCGCCGGAATCTCAAGAGAGGATGCCCCGGAGAAGATCACAGTCGTCCGGTCGGCGATTCCGAAGGCGACTGCGACACCGACACCTGGACCTGAGGACAATTCGGAGGCCGAGCAGCAGAGACAGCAGATGATCATCATCGCGGCTGCTGTAGGTGCATTCCTTTTCCTTCTTCTTATCATCCTCATTATCAGGGGCAAGAAGAAAAAGAAGAAACAGAGAGAGCTCGAGGCACAGCTTGCTGCAGAACAGGAAGCAGCAGAGCTTGCGGCAGCAGAGGCAGAAGCGGCAGCGGCAGCCCAGAGCGAGAAGGAGCTCAGCGAGGAAGAGAGTGCTTCCAACGAGCACATGGCAAGAGGTCAGGAGCTCAAGGACAATATTGGCGATTTCGTAGAAGAGAACCCTCAGGTAGCAGCGAAACTGATCCAGAGCTGGCTGAGAGAAGGAGACGAAAAGAGTGGAAGGAAGCAGCGTAGAAGATAGTGCTAACAAACCCGATATAGGGACGATGGCCTGGATGAGCAATAAGCAGAAAGCTGCGCTCGTGATTGTTTCTCTGGGAGCCGAGAAGGCTTCCCAGATCTACAAATATCTCCAGGAGAGGGACATTGAAGAGCTTACCTACGAGGTAGCCAAGCTGGGATCGAGTACAAACTCCCAGGTAGAGGGTGCCCTCGATGAGTTTTATAAACTCTGTGTAACCCACAAGATGATGACGGACGGCGGTCTCGAATACGCCAGAAACGTTCTTGAGAAGGCCTTTGGAGAATCGACAGCCAGAAATCTTCTGGACAAAGTATCCAAGACACTTCAGTCCAGACCGTTCAACTTCCTCAGCAAGGGAGATCCGAAGGCACTGATCTCTCTGATGCAGAATGAGAGACCGCAGGTTATAGCCCTGATCATCTCTTATCTGGACGCGGAAGTGGCGGCCAGTGTAATGATGAATCTTCCGGAAGACAAGAGAATCGATACAATCTCCGCCATGGCGAAGATGGATCGTGTCTCCCCGGAGGCCATCTCCCTGGTAGAGGATGAAATGAAGCGCAAGTTCGATACAATCATCACCAGTGATGAGAATATGAACCTCGGTGGTCTCGATTTTGCGGCAGATGTCATGAACCATATGGACCGCAGCACAGAGAAGAAGATCTTCGACGAGATGAGCGAGACGGATCCGGATCTTGCAACAGAGATCAGAGACAGAATGTTCGTATTCGAGGATATCCTCAGTATGGACGATCGTTCGATTCAGAGATTCATCCGCGAGTGCGATACCAAGGATGTTGTATTCGCTCTGAAGACTGCAACAGAGGATATGAAGACAGTATTCTTCAACAATATGTCGAAGCGTATGGCTGAGACGGTTACCTCCGATCTGCAGACTGCAAACAATATCAGGCTCAAGGATGTTGAGGAGGCACAGCAGAAGATTGTTAACCTGATCCGTAAGCTGGAAGATCAGGGTGAGCTGATCATCAGTAAGGGAGGTGGAGAGGATGATATCATCGTCTAATCGGGTCATTAAGAATAATGAATCGGTGAGGGTGACGAAATTCAATCCACTGCATGCAGCATTGTACGGAGACGGAGATGGCAGCGTGACGGTCAAATTTCCGGAGATAGGCGCCTTGGAGAAACAGCTGGAAGAAGAGGAGGATGCCAATAATCCAGAGCTCTCGGAAGGCAAGCGGGAAGCGTTGCGCATTCTGGAAGAGGCGAAGAAAGAGGCCGGACTGATCATTGAAGCAGCGAAGGAAGAGGCAGAGAAGCTTCGAAAAGAAGCCTCCGAGAGAGGATACGAAGAAGGTCATGAGAAAGGTCATGAGGAAGGTCGTTTAGAGGGAATGCGGAAATGCGAGGAGGAAGCCGAAGTGCAGACAGAAGCGTTCCGGGCAGAGATGACGGACGCTCTCGGTGCGGTGGCGAAAACCAAGCAGAGAATCCTGGAACGATATATGAATGAACTCAAGGATCTGGCAATCACAGTAGCAGAGAAGGTTATCCATGTGAGCCTTAATTCCAGTGGAAGAGTGATCGAGCGGATGATCTCAGATGAAGCTGAGAAGCATAAGAAAACCGCCTGGGTCAAAATATATATGAACAAGAGAGACTACAACATGATGGCAGAGACAGACCGGGACATGGTTTCGGAACTCTCGAACCTTTCGGACAACATCAAATTCGTTGTCATGGATGATGAACCGGAGGGATATGCCATCATGGAAACCCCTGAAGAAATCGTGGATCTGAGTGTGAACACCCAGCTCAGTAATATCCGGGACAAGATCAGAGAAGTTCATTTGGAAGGTCTGGTGGAGGATGTATGAGAAGGTCAGTGAGCTGATCCGCAACGCAGATACGGTCAGCCATATCGGTAAAATCGAGAATATCATCGGCCTCTCCATGGAGGCCTCCGGAGGCAAATGTTCCATCGGCGACATTGTGGAGATTTACAGTGAGGAGATGGGGCGTGAGGTCGCAGCAGAAGTCGTCGGATTTCGAGACGGAAGACTTCAGCTGATGACCTATGAATCCAACAACGGAATCACCTCCGGCAGCTTTGTCAGAAATACCGGACATCGACTGAGAATACCCGTCGGTGAATTCCTGAAGGGAAGGATCATCAATGCCATCGGCGAACCCATCGATGGAAAGGAGGCGTTTCCCAATAACTGTGATTTTTACACGGTGAATTCCGGATACAGCAATCCCCTGAGCCGACCGCCCATTCGCAATCGGCTCAATATGGGAGTTAAGGCCATCGATGGACTCAATACTATCGGCAAAGGTCAGCGTATTGGAATCTTCGCAGGTTCCGGAGTCGGAAAAAGTACCCTGCTTGGTATGATTGCCAAGAATGTCACATCAGATTTGAATGTGATTGCACTGGTTGGAGAGCGAGGTCGAGAGGTTCTTGAGTTTGTAGAAAGGGATCTCGGCCCCGAGGGAATGAAGAGAACCGTCCTTGTGGTGGCCACCTCCGATCAGCCGTCGATGATGCGATTGAAAGCACCGCTGGTGGCGACCACCATCGCGGAGTATTTCCGGGATCAGGGAATGGATGTCCTTCTTATGATGGATTCCCTCACCCGATTCGCCATGGCTCAGCGTGAGATCGGTCTTGCCACAGGAGAGCCTCCCATTGCAAGAGGATACACGCCTTCCATTTATTCTGAGTTCCCGAAGCTTCTTGAGAGAGCGGGACAGTTTAAGAAAGGATCCATCACCGGAATCTATACTGTTCTGGTAGAAGGTGATGATACCAACGAACCCATCGCCGATACCGTACGAGGTATTCTGGACGGTCATATCGTACTTTCCAGGGCACTGGCAGCACAGAACCATTATCCGGCTATTGATATAGGAGCCAGCATCTCGCGACTCATGGTAGAACTTGTATCGCCGGAACACCGCAAGATGGCGTCGCGAATGAGAAATATCCTCGGAATCTATCAGAAGAACGCGGATCTGATCGCCATCGGCGCCTATAAGAAGGGAACGAATCCGGCTCTGGACGAGGCGGTCGAGAAATACGGAGCCATCAACCGGTTCCTGATGCAGGGAACACAAGAGAGCTTTACATACGAGGAAACACTAGAAGCGATGCATACAGCAGTTGGCTGATGACAGAGCGGAAAGGATGGCAGCTTGAAGAAGTTTGTATATAGTCTTGAAGCGGTAATGAATTATAAACAACAGGTACTTGAAGCTGTCAAAGAAGAATATGCGAAGCGGCTTGAGAAAGTAGCCGCCAAGAATCAGGAAATAGAGAATATGAAGCAGCGGCAGCAGAGTCTCGCGGAGGCCTTTGACGAGGTCAAACACAGCGGAGCCGAGATTGAGAGATTTCTGATGTATTCCGAACTCATAGCGAAACTCCAGAGAGAAATTGAATACCAGTATAAACTACTGGCGGAGTTGGAGGAGAAAGCAGAAGAAAAGAAAATCGAAGTTGTCGAAGCACATATTGATTTGAATAAATTTATCCGTCTTCGGGAGAGAAAACTTCAGGAGTACAAGCACGAAGTCCAAAAAGACGAAGAAGCATTTATCGAAGAATTTGTTGCGAATGCATCCAGCAGAAAGATTTTGGATCACTGAGCATTTTGCCTACGCTGGTTGCGTTGTCATCAGGATTGAGGGGGATGGGAATCGTAATTGTTTGCGGTAATTACAGTCCAAAGGACTGATGATTACATACAGGACACCTGTCCACACAATACTGGAAGAAAGGAGGACGCATGGAGAAACTATCAATTGACACCGATGTGGTGAAGTTGTCCACAGCGAAGACAGCAAAGACAACTTCCAGACAGAGCAGTGATGCTTTCCGTGGAATGATGCAGAATATTTCTGAGAATCAGAACAGTGGAAAGCAGACAGACAAAGCGGTTTCCAACGGCAGGAAGAAGGAAGCAAAATTGCAGAAGTCAGCTGGATCAAAAGGAATTGATGAAGCTGACCGGATGAGTGTCATGGCTGCACAGATGAATATGCGGACGAAGGTCGACAGTTCACCGGCTGATGCGCCGGAAGAATTGAGTCTCGAGCCGGTAGCGGATGTTCAGAAGGTTGCAGATGATGCAGTGGCAGCGGTAAACGCAGAAATCCTTCAGGCCGAAGGAGAGACTATTCTTCAGGATCATGGTCAGATTGTCGGTAATGCGGCAGAGGTACCGGAATTGCGGGAAGCACAGACTTCCGAGACAAGGCAGGCTTTTGCCCCGGACAACATTCGCTCACAGATTTCTGATCCGCAGCAGATGGTAACAGCTACTGAAGATAGGATCCCCGGAGAGGCAGAGCAATTGAAGGCAGCAGAGGCGACGATGCAGCCGGAAACAGCAGCACAGGGAGTTGCGGTTGCGACGGAGATGGAGCTGACGGTTGGAACCACCGAAGACGTGGAGGCCGTAGGCAGTAAATCAAAGTCAGTGGCAGAGGAAGCGCTCATTCGAAATGCCCGGATCATTGAAGCAGATGAAGAGACGACATCAAGAGACGATCTGAAGGTAGATGCCGTAGCAATCCCGATCATTGAAAGAGAACAGGAACTATCATCGGAGGAAAAAAATTCTTCAGCTGCGGCAGTTGTTGAGGCTGATCCCAGAATGGCCGCAAAGGCACAGGTCTCGGACAGATCTGCCGAGGTAGTCAAGACAGAGCCGGAGGACAACCGGGAGACCGGAGATGAGTTACCGATGGCAGCCGCGACAGAGCAGAGCAAAGTACAACCGGAAGAAGCACTTAGGGGCGGAAATCCGGAACATGCAGCAGCTGACAAAGGAGACGACGAAGAGAAGCCGGAGGATGAGATTCACGTTCTGACACAGGACGGACGGATCGACAGTCAGATCCGTACCCAGAGTCAGTTCTCGGAAATCCGGTCGGCGAAAGAAACCACGGAGACAGCAGTATTAAAGACATCACCGGATAGTCTCGGAGAGGATGTCACCTCGTATCTGAAGACAAATCTTCCGAAACAGAACGGATCTCTGGAATTGATTTTGAATCCTGAGAATCTCGGTAGAATTACGATCCGGGTATCCTACAGTTCCGGAAACGCAACCATCGGCATTCAAGCCGCAAATCCGGAGACACTGAGGCTTCTCACCCAGGAAGCTGCCCGAATGGGACAGATTCTTCGTGAGACGACCGGAAGTGAGACAAAGGTTATTGTGACACCGCCTAGTGAGAATGCATCTGATACAGAGACGGATACGGAGGCCAGATCACAGAACAGACGGGAAGCCGATGAGAATCAGAACAACAAGAGACAGAAAGAAGACAGCCAGGACAGATTCTTGAATATGATGCGTCTCGGAATGGTCTAGAAAGGAAAGTAAATGCCAACAGACATCAACAATGTAAACGGCGTCGGCAAGACAGACAACCCCTACGCTGCGGCAAAAACGACATCTGTGACAACAGATAAGAATACGCTTTCCATTACGAGTTACTTCAAGCTTCTGGCAGCACAGCTTGCGAATCAGGATATGACAAATCCGATGAGCACCAGTGACATGATGAACCAGATGTCTCAGATGGCTATGGTGCAGTCACTGACAGCCTTGACAGAGTCGACGAAATCGGCGACATCCATGTCGCAGCAGAGTTACGCAGCCGGGATGATCGGCAAAGAAGTAACCTATAATGGCAAGAGTTATACAAGTAACGGCACTTTGGTACAGGCGGGATCAAGGACGGGAACGATTGTATCAGTGAATTTTAACGGAGAGAGCCCCACATTCAAAGTTGCGGGAGACCCGGAAGAGTATTCCCTTGATGCGATTACCGCTGTTGTACAGAAGCAGTCCGAAGCACAGACAGACACAGCTGATACACAGGGAACGAAAGGCGAAGGCGATGAGATTTGATTCGGTAACCGATTTTACGGCCGCGTCAATACAACAGAGGATTCAGAAAACGGAGGCAGCTTCCGTAGATGCACGGACGGACAACTCTTTTTTGCAGGTGCTGAACCGGTCGGTTGAGCGCAAAGAACAGCAGGACAGTGAGCTGGACGGAATCAGTTTTTCCCGGCATGCAGCCAAGCGGCTTGACCAGAGAGGGATCTGCGTGAATGAGAGTCTGAAGACCGATCTGGAGAATGCAGTTGCAAAGGCTCGTGAGAAAGGTGCGAAGGAAGTCGCCGTCATTGGAAATCAGGGCGTATTCATCGTCAATGTGACGAACAATGTCGTCGTGACAACCATGACACAGGATGATATGAAGAACAGAATTCTGACGAATATCGATGGAGCGGTGATGATGTAGGAAGGAACCTCGGATAGTAATCCGGTTTGTGGCAAATGGTACAACAGACCGAAAAATTTCCGGATTGCGCGAAAGTCAGGATCAGAGGTAATGATTCCTGAAAAAATGACGTAATTATTAGAAGGATCAAAAATTAAACTACAGAAGTTCATAACAATCACATCACAGAAATGCTTACCGGCAGGACCTTCACAGGATGCCGGCCGACCGGTCTGAAGTTACCGGCGGCATACAAGCATACAGAGAGGTAGAAAGAATGCTTAGAGCTATGGATTCAGCAGTTTCAGGACTGCGCTCACATCAGAATAAACTCGACGTACTCGGAAACAACATCGCCAACGTGAATACGAACGGATTCAAATCACAGAACTATACGTTCAAGGATGCGATGTATCAGACTTCGGCGGCTTCTTCCGGAGG
>JAIKXQ010000028.1 GCA_024684035.1 Eubacterium sp.
TCTGCATCAGGGAGATATTCTTAAGATTGAGCGTATCTCCAAACCGATTCTGGTTGTAAGTAAGGATTTTTTTAATCAAACTTGTGAGATTATTGGTTGTCCGATTTATGCTCAGGGAACGCCTGGACCGCTTCACATACCCATCCAATCAAATGATGTCGACGGATACGTGCATTGCGAAAAGATGACGCTTCTCGATTTGAATATTCGAGGATACTCCAAAATTGATCGCATAAACTATCCTGATATCATGAATATAACAGACGCAATACAAGGGATTTTTGATTACATCTAGCAACGAGCAGTAGACCGGAGGGTCTGCTGCTTTTGTCTGCCCCGAAAAAAAGAGCCCAGAGTCATGGTACCCGTCACCTGACTCATTGCATTCTTCGTGCAAATACTGTATATTGTACTTATAAAGGAGGTGCAGATTATGGCAAACACAAATACAACAAACATTAGCATCCGCATGGATAAAGACCTAAAAAATGCTGCCGAAAAACTCTACTCCGATTTAGGAATGAATCTGTCTACAGCATTTAATATATTTGTCCGCCAGTCTCTGCGGGAGGGAGGAATCCCTTTCAAAATCACCACCGAAGTTCCAAATACAGAAACCATTTCCGCTATGCTTGAGGCAGAACGTATTGCACGCGATCCTTCTGTGAAAGGCTACACCGATATGGATGAATTATTTGCGGAGCTCGACAAATGACTAAGTACACAGTAAAACCGACAACGCAATTTAAAAAAGACTATAAAAGAGCCCCAAAGCATGATATTTCACGCCTTGAAGCCTTCTTCGCCTGTTTACATAATTTTAATTTTCTTTATGGCCTCTTCATGGTACCTGTCACCTGGGCGACACCCGGGCTCGAGATTTTGTCATCGGGACTTTGCACTTTGAATATAGCAATTATCCGCTGATCCTATTGGAGTATATTCATAACTATTATTATACATATATTCAGGGGCACAGTCGATCTCACCATCAAGCCATGTAACAACGCCATGATCAATTGACACACTATCAAATACAGCTTTATCATCGAGCCTCTTAAATGCTTCACCATCTAAAACAGATGAATCAAATAATCTTTGCTCGTCATTATTAAAAGTAACAAGCATAATCCGGTCATTCAGAACTCTAACTTTGGTCACCTTAATAACATCTGTGGGTTGTCCCCCATAAACAAATCCATCGCTAAAAAACATACTAGCCTCCTCGTTACTGCAAGGGCTCAATCTTCTCGAATGGAATGCTCCTTACTGCTTTGTTCCATGCTTCATATAATTCGTCTTCATGGATAGCCATCCAGCCAACAAGAATTCGATACTGTTTTACCGGCAACTTACCTTCTAATACCTCACCATCAAGACTCACGGAAGCTTCATACTCACCATAATAAACATGAACATGTGGTTTGTGGTGCTTGTCGTTATCGTTGAATATCATTTTAATGATTATTCCATAAAAACGTGATATTTCTGGCATCGAGTACTCCTATACAATCTGTTTCTTTGAGTAAATTATACGTCCAAACGATAATGTTATCAAGGTCAGACCGCCGCGTTTTACACTACTTTCTCTGCCTTAACTGTACCTCTGACCGAATCTCCGTCTCCATTCCAAAAAAGAGCCCCAAAGCATGATATTCACGCCTTGAAGCTTTCTTCGCCTGTTTACATAATTTTATTTTCTTTATGGCCTCTTCATGGTACCTGTCACCCATATATTCTTCATGGTACCTGTCACCCTGCCTCACTGCTTCTCTTCCACTTTCAGCATCCGGTATCCGATTCCGATGTGGGTCTGAATAAACTGTGAAGAATCCCGATCCGGTTCCAGTTTCCGGCGAAGCGTGGCCATAAAGACGCGCAGGGAAGCCAGCTCACTCTCCGTGGTTCTTCCCCAGATTTCTTTTGTGATATAGGCATAGGTGAGAACTTTTCCTTCATATTTCGCGAGCAGCTTGAGGAGCTTGTATTCGATCGGCGTCAGGTGAAGTTCCTGTCCGCCCAGCGATGCCGTCTCGGCCGGATAGTCGATCGTAAGCGCTCCGTTCCGGAATACAGGATCCGAGTGGTCCGCGCTCTTCATCAGTGCCATTCTCCGGAGTGATACACGCAGCCTCGCAAGAAGTTCCTCGACGGAAAACGGCTTTGTGAGATAATCGTCCGCTCCCGCATCAAGGGCTTCGATCTTGTCCGCCTCTTCGCTCCGTGCACTGATCACAATGATCGGTATCTCCGTCCATGTGCGGACTTTCCGGATCACGTCCACGCCGTCCATGTCCGGAAGTCCCAGATCCAGAAAGATCACATCCGGATTGTGGGACGCCGCCTGCATGATCGCCGTCTGTCCGTTGCCCGCAACCAGATACTCATACTGGTGCATGCCAAGCGTTGTTGTTATCAGATTTCGAACCGGCGGATCATCCTCTACCACCAGTATTGAAGCTTTACTCATTTGAAGGAACCTCCTCTGCTTCCAGCGTGAACAGAAAAACACTGCCGGAAGGCTGATTGTCTGTATAGCTGATTTCACCGCCGTGCGCCTGAATCACGGCTTTGCAGAGAGCAAGACCGAGACCGAGGCTTCTGCGGCTGTCTGCCACTTTCTTTTTTCCACTGTAGAACATCTCGAAGATATGTTCGCGGTCTTCTTCCGCCACGCCAGGTCCGTCATCGCAGACGAAAATTCGGATCCGTCCGCCCTCCCTGTCGGCATAGACACGGATGTGCGAGCCGGCCGGCGTGTAGCGCACGGCATTGTTGATGAGATTGATGATCACCTGCACAATGAGATGCGCGTCCATTTTTGCGAGAAGAAGATCGGAGGACAGTCCGACGCTCAGCGTATGCTCGCTGATCCTGCGGTCGACATGCCGGCAGGCCTCAGCGATCACTTCGCTCACCAGCTCCGTGGATGCGTGAATCTTCATCTGCCCCTCCCCGAGCCTTGTGATGGCCAGAAGGTTCTCCACCAGTTCCTCCAGCCACATTGCGTCGTCGTAGATATTGGTGTGCAGCTGCCGTCTGGCTGCCTCGTCTATTTTTGTCTCATCGGACAGAAGCAGACTCGCCGCCCCGGAAATGGAGGTCAGCGGTGTCCGAAGATCATGGGAAATGGAACGGAGCAGGTCTGCGCGAAGCTGTTCGTTCTTTGCCATCACCCGCGCCCGCTCCTTCTCCTCTTCGTTTCTCTTGTTTTCCAGTGCAATCGCCGCCTCGCTGAGAATCGATACGACGATGCTGTCTGCGTACGGATCCAGTTTCCTGTCCGCGACATCAATGCCGATGACGCCGTAACCGATCTCGTGGAGACGGACCGCGTAGTAGATGCAGTGCACATCAGGCATCACGCCCGTGCCGCGTCCGGTCTTCCGCATACTCACAAAGGCTTTCTCGGCCGCCTCCCGCTCATCCGCGGGCACGAAGTCTATCGCATTCTCCCGGCCCGAGGCGAAAACTCTCGCCTCACCGAGCACGCCGTTCTCTGCCGCATAGACAACAATATTTTTCTGAAGCAGACGGCAGAGCTGTCCTGCGGTGAGATCGATGATCTCTTCGGACGTGCCGCTTTTTTCCAGCTGCTGGTTCATATCATAGAGCACCTGAATCCGAAACGCCATACGGGAAGCGTTCCTTGCCAGAAGTTTCTGCTTGGCACCCAGAAGTCCGCACAGAAGCGCAATGCCGAACATGACGGCAAACGACGCCGTATAGCGGTTGTCGTAGGCGAGAAGCGTGTAATAGGGCGCGGTGAACAGAAAGTTGAAGATTACGACACTGGCTCCTGCGGCAAAAAGACTGTAGATCCAGCTGGCGGTCCGCACAGAAATCAGGCACACGGTCAGAATATAGAAGGCCACGATACTCGACTCCACGCCCCCGGCCATATGAACCAGACAGGCAATCACGGAGCAGAGCGCCAGCATCAGAATGGCAAAAAAGAAATCCGGCCATCCGCTTTTTATTTTGAGCGGAAAACGAACCGGAATCTCGTGCGCCGGGCGCTGTCTCTTGTCCGGAATGATATATACGTCGACGTCCGGCACAAACATCAGCAGTGTGTCGATAAAGTGCCGGTCGCCGCGCCCTTTTCTTCCCTCCTGCACGCTTCTTCCGATCACCAGCTTGGTGACACCGGATACTCTCGTGTACTCTGCAATCTGATAGGCGACATTCTCGCCCGGTATGATTTCGAGCTTTGCCCCGAGTTTTTTTGCAAGCTTCTCGTTGTTCTCCAGTCTCTGTCTGTCTTCTTCCGACATCCTGGCATCTTCCGGCGTCTCTATGTAGAGCGCAGTGAAATAGCCCTGAAAAGCCTTCGCAAGAACAGCCGCCTTTTCGATCAGCCGCTTATTGGAAGGGGAAGAGGACAGACAGACCAGCACATGTTCCTCTTTGAGTCTCTGTTCCGGCATAACTTATCCCCTGATCAATTTATTTGTCTCTATGGTAATGATTGTTCAGCAAATCGTCAAATGCCGCAAGCAGATGCTCTCCGAAAAAAACAAGAACCGCCAGGTAAAGGATCAGAAAAAAAACAGCCATAACCTCATCTCCTTAAATCTTAAAGCATTTCTGGATTTCCCTGCTTTTGCCGAGAACAAGAAGGGTCTGCGTATCTGTGAGCACCGTTTCCGCACGGATATTCATATCCATCTGCCCGTCCGTTCTTGTGGCAAGTATATTGATCTGATATTCCTGACGGATTTTCAGATCCCCGATGGTCTTGCCCACCCATCGGTTCGGAACGGATACCTCAAAGATCGCATAGCCGCCTCCCATCGCGATATAATCAAAAATGTGATCCGAGCTGTAACGGATCGCCGCCCAGTTCGCCATCTCCTGCTCGGGAAAAACGACCTCGTCCGCGCCGTTTCTTTTCAGGAATTTCGCATGGACTTCGCTGGATGCCCGGGATATAACGACAGGTGCCCCCATCTCCTTGAGCAGTGATGTCGTCTCCAGCGAGTCCTGAAAACTGTCTCCGATTGTCACCATACAGAGATCATAATTTCTGACCCCCAGTGATTTCAGAAACTCTTCGTCCGTGCAGTCGCCGATTCTTCCGTTTGTGACATAGGGAAGGATGTCGCTCACCCTCTTCTCATCAATGTCCACTGCCATGACCTCATGGTTGAGCTCTCTGAGTTTCATTGCGGCTGTTCTGCCGAATCTTCCAAGTCCGATAAGTAAAACTGATTTCATAACTTTCACTTCCTGTAATTCTGGTATTTGTTTTTTATCTGCAGCTGCCGTCTCAGCCGACCGTGATCGACTCCTCCGGAAGTCTGCCCTTGTGCAGTCCCTTCTCCGATACAGCGGCAAAAATAAGCGTCAGGCCTCCGACTCTTCCCACATACATCAGAATTACCAGAATCGTTCTGGATACCAGAGAAAGGGAAGGCGTAATGCCGAGTGTCAGACCGACCGTTCCGATCGCAGAAGCCGTCTCGAACAGACAGGTCAGCAGCGGCAGTTTCTCGATTGCGCTGATACACATGCCGCAGACAGCAAAGAGCCCTGCATATAAAAGAAGAATAGCTCCCGCATTTGTGATGCTGTCCGTGGAAATCCGTCTTCCGAACAGTCCCGCATCCTTTTTCCTCTGGAATACGGAGAAGGCGGAAGCAAACAGCACGGCAACCGTCGTGGTTTTCATTCCGCCGGCCGTAGATGCCGGTGATCCTCCGATCAGCATCAGAATAATCATAAGAAAAATTCCGTTTTCGCCCAGCTTTGTGAGATCTGCCGTGTTAAAGCCAGCCGTTCTCGGTGTGACTGCCTGAAACAGGGAATACCAGATTCTTCTTCCCGTCTCCAGATTTCCGAACTCACAAAAATAGAAAAACAAGGCCGGGATGAGAATGAGTATCACCGAGACGATGATCGAAACCTTACTCTGCATCCGGTATCTCGAGAAATGAATCCCGTGCACAACCACATCCATCCATGTAAAAAAGCCGATGCCGCCCAGTATAATCAGCGCCATAATTGTGACATTGATCACCGGATGCACCGAGAGACTTGTCAGAGAAGAAAAACGCCCGGATCCTCCCATCAGGTCAAAGCCCGCGTTGCAGAAAGCGGAAACCGAATGGAATACGGCATACCAGCATCCTTTCCGGATACCGTACATCCCTGCAAATACCGGCAGCATAACGACTGCGCCGGCCAGCTCACAGCCGAAAGTCGCCAGCAGAATAAACCTTGTGAATTTCACGATTCCACTGATCTGCGGCGCCGAGATGGACGCCTGCATGATGTTTCTCTGAAGCAGTCCGATTTTTCTTCCCGATACAATCGCAATCGAAATCGCTACCGTGATTACGCCGAGTCCTCCGATCTGAATCATCAGAAGAATCACCGCCTGCCCGAACGCGCTCCAGTATGTTGCCGTGTCCTGCACGACCAGTCCCGTCACACAGGTTGATGAGACGGCGGTAAACAAAGCATCCGCAAAGCCTGCGGATCCCGCTCCCCTTTTGGCCACCGGCAGCATCAGAAGAAGGGTGCCGGAAATAATGACCAGCGCAAACCCGAGTATAATGATCTGCACCGGTTTTAAGTGTCTGATTCTGTTATTGATTTCTTCCATTTTTAGCTAACTCCCGAAAATGAAACCGTTCTTTTGTATCTCTTATTATTCTCATTTCCGATAAACACGGGATTAACATTTTCCTTTTGACATTAAGATTATATTAAGATCCCTTTTCCGCTCCGCAGGTACTTCATGGTACCTGTCACCCAGACTCCGAGTCTCCGTCTCCGTTCAAAAAAAAGAGCCCCAAAGCATGAT
>JAIKXQ010000098.1 GCA_024684035.1 Eubacterium sp.
AGAGTTATTGTTTTAGAGGAGGATTTTGTTATGAGAGAAAGAACGAAAAAATTATTGAGTTTGACACTTGTGGCAGCCATGGCTTTTTCAGCATTCGCAGGCTGCGGAAAAACAGAGAGTACATCGGCGGCAAGTGATGCAGATAAGAAAGATGCAGTGAGTTCCGGATCTTCCGGCTCGGGAGAGGCCGCTTCCACGGACGCGGAGATCATCGCGAAGGCTGCCGGTGACGGACAGGTAGGAAACTGGGGACTTGGAAATGAGTATGAGATCCTTGCCCTTCTGGCGAAGTATGATCTGCCTACTTCGTTCCTGAGTCAGGACTTCACGATGGACGGCTTTGACAACGATGATATCACCCTGGCGTCGGCCATGACCTACAACGAGCTGGGACTGGTAAAAAATGACTACGAAGGTGGCTACGGTTACGGCGAAGATGTGGGATACATCGATATGAACGATGAAGGCGTGGCAATGCTGGAGGACAATATCTTCTGTACCAAGGCCTTCGCAAAGGAGAATCCGGAGACGGTGAAAGCCTTCCTGTATGCTTCCCTGAAGGGCTGGAAATACGCGGTGGAAAACCCGGATGAGGCAGCGGATATCTGCTACAAATACGGTTCTTCCGTATCCGGTGATCATCAGAAGTACATGGCTTCCGAAGTTGCAAAACTGGTCAACACCGATACGAAGGGACAGACCGTGACGGACATCGGAAACATGGACGACGAGGCTATGGAGCAGACCCTGTCTATTGCGAAAAAGTACGTAACTCTGGATGATGCGGCAGCAAATGATGCGCTTCAGGCAACTACCCTGGATGACATCCGCGACAAGAGCTTCATCGAAGCTGCAAATGCTTCTGACGGCAAGTTCAAAGTGGAGAAGTCAAAAGTATCCATCCAGCTCAAGTGGCTGCCGCAGGCTCAGTTCATGGGTTACTTCGTGGCTCTGGACAAGGGTTACTACGAGGAGGTTGGACTCACCGTGGACATTGTCTCCGGCGGCGGTGACATTGCAGAGACTACAGCGGTAAACAACGGAACAGTAGACTTCGGTGTCACCTGGCTGACAAACCTTGCTTCCGCAGATGCAGGCGGCATGGATCTGGTGGAGATCGCTCAGGTCTTCCAGAGATCCGGACTGGTACTGGTGTACAAGAAGGCGAACTTCTGATCCGGAAGCGCAGATCATCAGAGATATAGTTTTTGAGATATAGTTTTACAGTTTTCATACAGATAGGAGATACGTTGATATGGATTTGTTGATTAAAGGTGGAACAGTAGTAACTGCGGCAGAAAGTTTTCTCGCGGATGTCGCAGTGGATGGCGGAAAAATTGTCGCCATCGGTAAGGATTTGGATGTAGAAGCAGATAAAATCGTTGACGCCACAGGGAAGCTTGTGCTTCCCGGCGCCATCGACGCCCACACACATATGCAGATGCCCTTCGGAGGAACGGTATCGGCCGACAGCTATCTGGCGGGAACCAGAGCAGCCGTGTGCGGAGGTGTGACAACCATTTTCGATTATCCGGTACAGCACAAAGGGGAGACCATTCTGGGACTGGTCGGTTCCAAGAAAGAGATTCTGGAGAAGGATGCCTGCTGTGATTATGCTTTCCACTGCTGCATCACGGATTTCAATGAGGGTCAGATCCTAGAGGAGATGGCCGAGGCTGTGGAGAAAGGAATCACCAGCTACAAGTGCTTCCTGGTGTACAAGAAGGAAGGCATGATGGTGGATGACGGCATGCTGGCGAAGATTCTTCTACGCGCCAAAGAGCTGGGAGCCATGGTGAATGTACATGCCGAGAACCCGGATCTCATTGACCTTCGAACCGAGCAGTACCTGAAGGAAGGAAAAACCAGTGCCTGGTATCATTACATGTCCCGGCCGGAATTTGTAGAGGCGGAGGCAGACAAGAGAGTGGTTCACTGGTCCACACATCTGGACGCACCGGTTTACATCGTTCACATGGCGGACAAGGAAGGCCTGGAGGCCTGCATCAAGGCAAAAGAGGAGGGACATGAACTCTACGTGGAGACCTGTCCGCAGTATCTGGAATTTACCTGCGAGGTGTATAAGAGAGAGGACGGCAGAAACTTTGTATGTTCCCCGCCGATGAAGGGACAGGAGAGTCAGGACGCTCTCTGGAAAGCATTGAAGGCCGGTTTTATCGATACCGTTGCCACGGATCACTGCCCGTTCCAGAGCTATGAGAAAGACTGGGGCAAGGATGATTACACGAAGATCCCCAACGGCTGCGCCGGTGTGGAGAATCTCTATCCCTACATGCTGGATGCAGCAAACGCTGGAAAGATCAGTTTTGAGAAAGTCGTGGAGGTCTGCGCTACCAATGTGGCAAAAATCTTTGGCTGCGACAACAAGGGTTCCCTCGCGGTAGGCAAGGACGCGGATATCGTGATCTATGACAAGGACAAGGATTTCACCATCAGCGTCGACAACATGCATTCCGATTATGATCACACCATCTGGGAGGGAAAGAAACTGCATGGTTATCCGGTGAAGACTTTCCTTCGCGGACAGCTGGTATATGAGGATGGTGAGTTTGTAGGTGCTCCCGGAATGGGAGAGTTTATCAAACGCTCTCCAAGAACGTAAGGGGGAGTGGCAATGTCAGTATGTGAAACAAAACTGCAGGAAAAAACATCGGCCTGCCTGTTGTGCAACAGGCCATCCTGCGACGAGGCCGGAGCCGGCATCACTCCCGGAAGAGTGATCCGGGCGCTCCGGTTTGAAAATATGACGGGGGCAATGAAGCTCATCTCCGGAAAAGAGGATGTCTACATGGAACAGGCGGACAAATGTATGGCTGCCTGCAGGAAAGGAATCTATGACAACCCGGTGGACATCAAAGGAATCATAGAGGTTCTGAAGGAGAGAGCAGGGGGAATCGATGTAACTGCTTTCAAGGATGGAGCCGGGACCGGAGTCAAAACCTGTGAAGGAGATTCGGGCGATGTCTGTACCGGTGCGGATCTTAGTGTGGAATTCCTGGGAGTGAAATTCGAGAATCCCTTCCTCCTCTCATCCTCTGTCGTTGGTTCCAACTATGAGATGGTGGCAAGAGCTTTTGATATGGGCTGGGCCGGCGTGGCCTTCAAGACCATCGGCTTCTTCGTTCCGGACGAGGTATCCCCGAGATTTGCCACTCTGAAAAAAGAAGGAAATCCATTTGTGGGCTTTAAGAATCTGGAGCAGATTTCGGATCATTCTCTGGAAGAGAATCTTGCATTTTTCCGACAGCTCAAAAAAGATTACCCCACAAAGATTATCATAGCTTCCATCATGGGAAGAACAGAAGAAGAGTGGACGAAGCTTGCGGCTCTCTGCGAGGAGGCCGGGGCGGACATGATCGAGTGCAACTTTTCCTGTCCCCAGATGGTTGGGGAAGGTCTTGGCTGTGAGGTCGGGATCAACAATGAACTGGTGGAGACATATACCCGGGCGGTACGGAAAGGCACGAAGCTTCCGGTGCTGGCGAAGATGACTCCCAACATCACAAAGATGGAGGCGCCGGCAAAGGCAGCCCTCCGGGGAGGCGCCGACGGCATCGCCGCCATCAACACCATCAAGAGCATTATGAATGTGAACTTTGAAACCTACGCGACAGCTCCCTCGGTGGCGGGAAGAAGTTCGGTGAGCGGATACTCCGGAAAAGCTGTGAAGCCCATTGCTCTTCGTTTCATCCACGATCTGAAGAAGGATCCGGAATTAAAGGATGTGCCCGTCAGTGGTATGGGTGGCATCGAGACCTGGAAGGACGCGGCGGAATTCATTGCCCTCGGATGCGGCACCGTACAGGTGACCACAGCGGTCATGCAGTATGGTTACCGGATCATCGAAGATATGATCGAGGGACTCTCCGATTACATGATTTCCCACGGGATCGGCCATGTATCCGACCTGATGGGACGGGCACTGGAGACGATCGTGGCAGCGGATGACCTGAATCGCTCCACCATTCAGTTCCCGG
Organism: Eubacterium sp.; assembly: GCA_024684035.1. Classification (GTDB taxonomy): domain Bacteria; phylum Bacillota; class Clostridia; order Lachnospirales; family Lachnospiraceae; genus Bilifractor. The sequence continues at coordinate 3,999 of JAIKXQ010000098.1, forward strand.
CCTTCAACCGGAAAGAGTGCGTCGGCTGCGGCAGGTGCTACCTGGCCTGTATGGACGGTGGCCATCAGGCTATCCGGCAGGATGAGGAAACCGGAAAACCGATTCTCATCGGAAAGAAGTGCGTCGGCTGTCAGCTCTGTGTACTCACCTGTCCGCTGGGAGCCATCCGGCCGGGAACGAGGGTAGACAAGAAGCGTTGAAGCAATCCGTGAGTGAAGGTAGAAGAAGATGAGACGGACTGTTGAATAGATTGTTGAACAGATCCACAGGCAGTCAGGTGGAGGATGAGGCTCTGCCTCAAAAGATACCGGTGGTTACCGGGATGAAATACCGGTGACGATTGAACGCAAAAATGAACTGGAAATAAAACAAAAACAGATAGAAAAAGAAAAACAGGACATAGAAAGGGGTGCGCGATATGTATAAGTGCAGTTTAGAAAGAATGACAGACAAGATCAAAACATTTTCCAAATACGGAGATGCGGGACACGGAGGAATCACCAGATACTCTCTGTCGGAGGCGGCACTGCAGGCAAGAGCTGAGTTCAGGAAGAGGATGGAGGCCATCGGTGCGATCATCGAGGTGGACGACGTGGCAAATATGTATGCCACTCTTCCGGGCTCTGATCCGGAGGCAAAGAGAATCGTCATGGCGTCTCACTGTGATTCTGTAAAAAACGGCGGCAACTACGACGGAATTCTCGGCGTCATGTCCGCCATGGAGGTTCTGGAGACAGTGGCAGCGGAGAAGATCCCGCACAAGCATCCTCTCACAGCCATGATCTGGACCAACGAGGAGGGTTCCCTCTATCCGCCGGCCATGATGTGTTCCGGCATCGTATGTTACGATTTTCTCCCGGAGGACATCCGCAGCAAATTCAAATATGAGGATATGATGAAGTCCGTGTCTATTCTGGATCAGAAGAGTACCTTCGGAGAAGCTCTTGCGAAATCCGGTTATCAGGGTGATAAGAAGTACAGACTCAGCCCGGAGAAATACCAGTACATGTTCGAGACACACATTGAGCAGGGACCGATCCTGGAAGATGCGGGCAATGACATCGGCATTGTGGACTGCGTTCTTGGAATGTTCAACTACAGAGTGAAATTCTACGGACAGACCACGCACGCGGGAACCTTCCCTATGCCGAAGAGAAAGGACGCCTTCCTCGCAGCCTCCAAAGCCATCTGCTATCTCCACGAGAAGATCGACGCCCTGGGATATCCGGAACTGGTATACACTACCGGTGAAGTTGTCTGCCATCCCTGCGTACACACCTGTGTGCCGGACTTCTTCGAGTTCTCCTTTGACGCCCGCCACGAGGATCCGGAAGTTCTGGAGAAGGTTCTCGACATCGTGAAGAGCTGCGCAGATATGGACTGGGGCGGCTGCAGCTGTGAGGTGACCAAGGCCTGGAACAGAGATACCGTGTACTGGGACAAGAAGCTGGTATCCTATGTAAAGGAAGCGGCAGAGGAACTGGGTGTGTCCCATCAGTACATCCACTCCGGCGCCGGCCATGACGCACAGTTTGCGGCATACATGCTTCCCACAACCATGATCTTCGTACAGTCCAAAGACGGTCTGTCTCACTGCGAACCGGAGTACTCCTCCCCGGAGCACTGCACAGAAGGTGCCTCCGTCATGCTTGGCGCTGTGTTGAAGGCTGATCGGGACTAGTATAGCCGTTCTTAAATAACTCGACCAAAATACCTACCTGCTTGCCCGAATAGCACGCATCAGAAAGCATTCGGCGCATTCGTCGGGTTATTTTGCGACAGCTATACCAGGATGGGGAAGCGGATGCTTCATAGACAAACAACGAGGTGAAACAATATGAAGAATTATGTCATCACCATAGCCAGAGGCTTCGGCAGCGGCGGGAAAGATATCGGCATGCGACTGTCCGAGGCTCTGGGCATACCCTGCTACGAGAGACAGATTCTCACCATGGCCTCCGAGAAAAGCGGAATCGACGAGAGTGTTTTTGTAGAGAGTGATGAACGTCTCCGGGGCAGGTACATCGCCAACTTTATGAGGAAACTGCCGGTGAGCGGAATCGTGGAACCCTACGATAAGGAATTCATGTCCGACGTCAATGTCTTCAATATACAGGCGGATATCATTCAGACCCTTGCCTCCACGCAGAGCTGCATCATCGTTGGCAAATGCGCGGACTACCTCCTCAAAGACAGGAAGAATGTCATCAGTATTTATGTGGAGGCGCCCAGAGATTACTGCGTCAAGTCCATCCGCGAGAAGATGCACGTGTCCGAGCAGAGAGCTAATCAGCTCATTCACAGCACGGACAAGTACCGGGCGAAATACTACAGCTACTACACCGGTGGCAAAGACTGGACAAACCCCACGAACTACGACCTTGTTCTGAATACCGCCAGGATCAGCAGAGAAAAATGCGTAGAGCTGGTGAAGAATTATATAGATATCAAGTTCGGGGATTTTTAACAGGTAAAAGAAAACCTGCCCGATACAGCCGGCTGATTGTCGCTGTGTCGGACAGGTTTTTTATTGGCTATGAGCGTACCGTCCAATCGGAAGATTCTGTCTGCCTCTGACACATGGCTGCGAAGATACCGTTTTCTGCAAGAAGCGCTTGTGGTGTTCCTGTTTCTTCGACATGGCCGTTGGCCAGAAGAACGATCTTGTTTGCCGAGGCAATGGATCGCATCCGGTGTGCAATGATAAGGACGGTCTTGTTTTGAATGAGTTTGGACAGAGCTGTCTGGATCAGAGTCTCGTTTTCCACATCAAGCGATGCGGTGGCCTCATCCAGAAGAATGATTGGAGCGTCCTTCAGGAAAGCTCTGGCGATGGATATCCTCTGTCGCTGTCCGCCGGAGAGGGCACTACCGTTTTCACCGATCATCGTATCCCATCCTTCCGGAAGCTTTTCGGCAAATTCATCTACATTTGCAAGCTTCGCTGCGGCGATGACTTCTTCATCTGTAGCATTCGGATTGCCGATCCGGATGTTTTCGAGGATCGTGTTATTGAAGAGGGTGACATCCTGGAAAACGATGGAAAACAGTTTCAGCAGAGTTTCCGGATTTACCGTGGAGACGTCCATGCCGCCGATGCGGATGGTTCCGGATGTTGCGTCCCAGAATCTGGATGCCAGTCGGGATACTGTCGTTTTTCCGCCGCCGGAGGGACCTACGAGGGCGGTTACTTCTCCCTGGTTTGCTGTGAAGGTGACTCCGTCAAGGATCTTCTTTCCGTCCACGTAGGAGAAAGAAACGTTCTCGAAAGTGATATCGTAACCATCATTGGTAAGGATATCAGTGCCGGTCTGGATTTCCTGATCCATGATTTCATTGATCCTCTCGATGTTCGCGCCGGTAGAGAGAATAAGCGCCAGATTCTGGAGAGATGCATCCAGGGGATCATAAATTCTGGAGACGATCAGCATGAAAAACAGAAATGTCAGGAGATCGATGCTTCCGTTTATGAGAAAACAGGTTCCTGTGATGACGGTGGAAGCAATACCAAGTCGAAGTACGAGAGAAGAAGCGGTGATGAATGCTGCTTTTCCGAATTCGGCCAGGACGGAGTTTTTCTCAAAAGCCCGGATTTTGTCCTCGAGTTTCTGAAGATATGCCTCTTCCGCGTTATTCGACTGTAAATCCTTGGAGGCTTCAATGCATTCCTGAATACCCGCTTCATAAGCAACGCGGGAGGCAGTTGTTTTCTTCATCAGCCTGTTCTGAACACCGGCAGAACACATAATGATGCAGAAGGAAACCGGCAAAACCCAGAGCATGGAAAGTGCCATTACCGGATGGAGCCCGATCAGTGCGATGGTAATGACTGTTGTGGAAATCATGGCGCCGATCAGCGGCGGCACGAAATGGGACTGACTCTTCTCAAGGACGTCACAGTCATTCATAAGTGAGGTCGTCAGATCGGCCAGATCCTTTTTGTCATAGTAGGATAAGGGGAGTAACCGGAGTTTCTCTGCCAGGGATATTCTCCGTCTTCCTGTCTCCTCGTAGGTCGCCATGAAAGTGCCGTTGTACTGGAAAAAACTCAGTATAAAAATCACTGCCAGTATTCCGGCTGAACCGTAGAGATAGATGTTTTTGTGGCTGTTCAGGGTATTATTCAGCAAATCTTTGATGAGAAGAAACATCAGTCCTACAGGAAGCATAAATGACATGTTCTGCAGGGCAGATGCAATACTTCCGTACAAAACAGAGGAGGCTCCTTTGTCCGAAAGCGCGAATCTTCGTTTTAGCCAAGTCTTCATTTTTCAAATATAACCTTTCTTTTCGATTGCAGGGAAACGCTGATGAAAGTGTCTCCTTAAAGTTTCCAGTCAACGGATCTGTTGTATTCTTCCCACATAGAGGCAAACGTTCCTTTTTTCGAAAGCAGTTCGTCAAAAGAACCTTGCTCGGCAATGGATCCGTTTTCTACCACACAGATGCGATCCGCGTGTCTTACGGTGGACAGACGGTGGGCGATCATGATGATGGTCTTGTTTCTGGAAAGTGCGCCGATGGCAGCCTGGATTTTCGCCTCATTGTCGGGATCCGCAAAGGCTGTGGCCTCATCCAGAATAAGAACAGGCGCATTTTTCAGGATCGCTCTTGCAATGGTGAGACGCTGCTGCTCACCGCCGGACAGGTAAACTCCCTCAGAACCGATGACCGTATGAATACCGGTAGGGAATTTTTCAATGATGTCCATACACTGCGCGGTTTCCAGTGCCTGATAAACCTCTTTTTCTGAGGCTTCGCGTTTTCCGAGGCGAAGGTTATCCAGAATGGATCCCTGGATCAGTTTTGCGTCCTGGAAGACAAAGGAAACGTTATCCATCAATTCCTTCTTCGGGATGTCCTTAAGACTGACTCCGCCGATGGTTATTCGTCCTTCATCCGGATCAAAGAAACGTGTGGCAAGGGAGGCAATGGTGGATTTTCCGCCGCCCGACGGGCCGACCAGCGCAAAGGTTTTTCCCTGTTCCACTTCAAAGGATATGTGATTCAGCACAGTTGTTTCTTTGTCGTAACTGAAAGATACGTTCTCAAACGCCACGGAATAACCGGCGGGATGAGCAGAATTACTGCTGACCAGAGGCTTGATGGCGAGGACGTTCTCCATACGGCTGATGGCGTCTTCCACTTTCAATTTCGTCTCGTTGGAAGACATCATGCTGGTGAGCATGGCTGTCATAATCGGCGAGATGATGACGAAGAAGATGATCTTAAGGATGAATTCTGTATCGATGTTTCCCTTCGCAATCAGATTTACTGACAGATAAAGAAAGAGAAAAATACTGTTAATGGCTACGGTGTAGATCAGAATCGGCAGACGTACATCTCTGGAATAACCGGAGGCCCATGTAGAATACCTGTCAATGGAATCTTTAAAACGCTTAAAAGAAAAAACAGTCTGGTTAAAGGTTTTGACAACCGGTATACCCCGGATGTATTCCACGGCTTCGTTTGACATATCACTAAGAGCGTTCTGATAGTTGGTCATTTTCTCACGGAGTCCTTTTCCGGCCATGGACATCAGGGAAAGGAAGCCGATCAGTACAGGAATCAGGCAAAGAAGTGCCAGACGCCAGTCACACCGGAACATAAGGTACATCAGACCAATAAACATAACGGTGGATTTCGACTGATCGGGAAGCTGGTGTGCGAGGTAGGTTTCGCTGGCTTCGGTCGAATCAGAGATCACCCGTCGAAGAGCACCGCTTCCGATTCTGTCCTTTTCACCCGGGGGCAGGAAAGAAATATGCCGGATCAGATGAAGTCTTAAATTTGTGGCTACCCGGAAAGCACCCAGGTGGGAACACAGGAGACCGCCGATATAGAAGAGGATCGCGCAGAGGGCGCAGATCATGGCGTATATGGCGTTGACTTTCATGTGATGCGGATTGCTGAAATCCGGAGCAAGGGAAACTGCTTCGCTTATGATCTTCCAGATAAACCAGAAGGGGAGCAGTGTAAAAACAGCAGACAAGCCTGCAAAGATCCAGGAAGTGTAGATCATTGCTTTGTAATTGCCGCTGTACTGCATGAGCTTTGATAGACTCGAGGGTTTCTTATTGTTGTTTTTCATCGTTCAAACTCCAATTAATTCTTTTCACGAGGTCTGCGAGAGTCTGGGCTTCCAGAACCTCTGAAGTGCTGATATGTATATGAAGAACATCGTTGATGGAAGCGGACAAGCGGATTGCTTTCAGAGAATCACCTCCGGAAAAGTAGTAGTTGTCTTCCCCTGAAGCGTCCGAAAGATTCAGATTGACGCACCATAATTCCTTGATTTTATTGAATAGACAATCATCGTCTGCGTTCGGAGACGGAGATGACTTTTCTGTTTGTCCGGAATTCTGAAACATGGAACGGATTCTTTTCCGGTCCGCCTTACCATTGGCACTCATAGGAAGCTTGTCACCGGTATGAATTGCTGTTGGTATCATATAGGAAGGCAGACGCTGTTTCAGAAACTGAAGGGCAGCTTCGGTTTCCTCTTCTTTTAATCCTTCCGGACGATCGAAAATGCAGGCTTCCAGATGATTGTAGGCGTTTTCCGGACCGCAGGGCCAGCATACGACGTTTTCACTGTGAAAATAGGCTCCCAGATGCTTTTCAATTTCTCCTACTTCAATTCGATGGCCACGGACTTTGCATTGCTGATCAATACGACCGAGAAATTCGATGACGCCGTCATTGTCAAAATAGCCTTTGTCTCCGGTTCTATACCATCTGGTACCGTTTAAGGTAATGAACTTCGCACCGGTTTTTTCCGGATCATTGTAATAACCAAGAGCAAGACCTTTTCCTCCGATCAGAAGCTCTCCTGTTGCATAGTGGGGACAATCCTGCATAGAATCGTCAACAATCCGATAGGCTTGATTTGACAAAGCCCGGCCGTAGGGAACATATTTTCCCCGCAAATCTGCTTCTGAGCGGACTTCATACCAGTTTGACCAGATCGAGGCTTCGGTGGCGCCGCCCATACCGATAAAACGGCAGTCAGGGAGCATTTTCGTAAGCCGCTGATACAGAGAAGAGAGAATCCAGTCTCCGGAAAGCATGACAGCCCGCAGAGGAGGTGCCGTCCCGTTTTTTTCCGATACAGTGAGAAGCATATCAAAAAGCAGAGGAACGCTGTTCCACAGGGTGACATGGTATTTCAGCGCCGCTTCTTTCCAGAACTCTGCATCCCGATAGTGTTTCTGTCCCAAGACTACCAGTGTACCTCCTGCCTGGAAGGTGCCGAAGATGTCATAGACAGACAAGTCAAAATCGATGGATGACACTGCGAGGATGCGGTCATTTTCAGAGAATGCAACTCGACGGTTTACATCCAGGATGGTATTCAGAGCCGAGGAATGGGAGATTTCCACGCCTTTGGGATTGCCTGTCGTTCCTGAGGTAAGGATGATGTATGCGCCGTGTGATGGATCCGCTTTTACCGGATTAAACATGGACGCGGCTTTTCCGTGACAAAAGTTGATCAACGAAACACCGGCGGGTATTTTGTCTTTGTTTTTCTCATCTGCCACGGCATATCGAATTCCCATATTTTCCATGGCGTTTCGTCTTCGTTCTTCAGGCTGCGCAGGAGTGATGGGGACGTAACATCCACCCACGGACAGGATGCTGAGAATTCCGATGATTTCTTTTACTCCGCGTTCCACCGTAAGAGCTACTTTTGTACCGACCTTTACACCGGAGGAAAGGAGCTGTTCAGCCATATAAGAGACTGCGAGACCTAGATCTTTGTAAGTGTAGGAAGTGTCTGTTTCGGCATCGACCAGGGCAATATGATCCGGGGAGTTTTGTACATTACGGAAGAAACCGGAGTACAAATATTCATCAGCGGGAACGACGATGGAATCGGGGATACTGACGGATGAATCAAGATCCGGGTATTCCAGAGACGCCTTGAAAATCTCGTTAAGGTCTTCGGAGGAAAGGTCTCCGTTACGGGAAAGAAAAAGACGTAACCCCTTCTCCAGAGCAGAGAACATTTCGGAAATCATTTCCGGGCGGAACAGTTTTTCCGGTACATCCCAAATGCAGCGTAGTTCATCGTCGATCTGAAAAATCTGAAAATCTATATATACCTGAGGTGTCTGGGTGATGATATAGTCCGGTTTTCCAAAAAGAGAAACACATTTTTCGGAAAACTGACGGACTCCTTCCGTACAGGAAAAAACGACAGGAGCCGTCAGCTCACTGCAGGAAGATTGGGCAAGAAGTTTTTGAACCTCCAGACCGCCGAAGGCGGAATGACTGTAGCAGTTGTAGAAACTGTTGCGAATTTTATCAGAGAGTTCCAAAAGGGATTGTCCTTCAGAAAGGTTCACATTAATCAAGGTCAAATCCGTGAAATCGGCCACTGCAAGATCTGTGTTTTCAAAGGAGAGATCCCTGTTGAACAGGGGGATATTGATCAGCAGCTTCTTTTGTCCGCTCCATCTGCCAAGAATAAGACAGTATAATGACAGTAGAATCATGGAAACGGTAGTTCTGTTTTCAGAAGCCAGTGCCTTCAGGTTCTCGTAGTCAGTTCTTGATAGGCTAAAGCCGTACCGCTGATAAGTTGAACCGGTGAGAGATTCCGGGCGTGTAGCAAAGGGTAGATTGCATCCCGGTTGAATATCTTTGACCAGTTCTTCCCAGAACACCTTGTCGGCTTCATAGTTTGCGGAACGTTTTTGTTCCTTCTGTCTGAGATATTGAGAAAAACTCCAGGGGATCTCTGTGACAGGGCTGTCATGAAGGTACAGGTCGGCGAGATCATCAATGATGATTTTAAAACTCACAACGTCGGCTACCAGAAGGTCTAAGCCGAGGTGGAGCCGAACGTGTGAAGGATCCAGTTTGCTGACTGCAAGCTCGATGACCTGGCCGTTTTCCACATTCAGTAACTTGTGGGAATGATGGCTTCGGATATCTAGTAGTTTCTCTTTTTTTGACGTGTCGTCCAGGCCGGTCAGATCATAGAAGATAATCTCTTCAGAACCCGGCGGCGTCTCCAGTATTTCCTGCGTTCCGTCCGGATAGAATTTCGTACGCAGAGCAGGATGTTTTACAAAGAGTTTCTTCCATGCTTTTGCCAGTCGTTCGGAATCAAGTGTTGTTTCCGGAGAAAATTCCACGTAGGCGTGACAGCTGATGCCTCCCAGGGGCTGGTCGGTCTGTCGCCCCCAGTAATAGGCTTTCTGCATGGGAGTCATTGCAAAACGCTTTTCTTTTGAACTGTTTTCGCAAGTTTGTGATTTTTCTTCGTTTTCCCTTTGGGCATTGCAAAGAGAAAGCCATGCGTTTAACGTGGGGACAGTTACCAGTTCTTTGAAAGAAACTGATATATTTCTTTTTTTGAGAATGCCGATCAGCTGGATCAGTTTTATGGAGTTTAATCCGTATTCAAACAGGTTTGCATCCGGGGGCAGATCCCCGGATGCGTTTAAGAGTTGAGTTATGTTTTGTATTACATACGTGTTTAGGTCGTTCATTTTTTACAAATATCCTCAAATGCCGGCGATTATGCACGGAAACATTCTTTCATCATGAGATGTTCGTCAATTTTTTTTCGGAATAGTCCGGGGATGGTGCTCAGCGTGATATACCCTTCATTGATATAAAACTGTATGGCAGACTGGTTCCATTCTCCAACTACAAGGAATATTTTTGATTGAAGCTTGTTTTTTCCTTCCGGACAAAGGGCAGCTTTCTCCAGAAACTCTAAAAGTGTCTTGCCATAGCCTTTCTGACGATATTCTTTTTTTACATAGATCATATGAAGGTAGGTGAAGGTATGGAAGGCACCCTTCGTCTGAAACCAGATGAAACCGGCCATTTCAGTGTGATCATAAAGGATGTAGAATTGATCGTCGTCGAAGGACCGCTCCATGAGAGTTAGAAGGGTTTCCAGGGTCGGATAGTACTTCCTTCCGATCTTTGAGGCAAACAGGGTTTCTGCAAGAACCGGAAGATCCTCCCGCCCGGCCTTTGTGATTTCAGTACCGTTTCTCTGTGTCATCAGGCTGCACCACCGAACTGCGAAACGACTTCCGCGATGGAGGCTACGGTATTGAACTGTTCCAGCTCAATATCGTCAAAGGAAATGTCTATGTGGAAGGTGTTCTCCAGCTCGGATATGAGACCGATAATGTCAAAGGATTCAATGAATCCTCCGGAAATCAGCTCTGTCTCCGGGGTGATTACTACATCTTCCAGATCTTCGGAAATTGTTTTTAATAAGCCAATTATTTTTTCTTCCATGGTAATCAGATTCCTCCGTTTGTGATATCTTCAAGAGTCAGACCGATCTTGCTTAACGCCTTTGTGAGATCAGTATCCTCGATGGGTGTTTCTATGATTTCGATAGCCCTCCGTCGGGTCATTTCTCCGCTCCTAATCAGCGCACTGAGTTCCGATTCATGTTGCGCGTAGCCGAATTGCTGTTCAGCCAGATATTGAGAGACATAATTAAAAAAGCAGTTGGATGATTTGTCCGGCCAGCTGCGCTCAGGCATTTTCCACTTCAATTCTCTTGTAATGAGGGAAAGGATTTCGTCCTCGTTCCATTCAACATACTTGAAGGGGGATAGTTGTTGAATGTTTCCGTATTTCTCGCGGAAATACTTGTGCTGGTTCTGATAGAGAGGGACGTAATGACACATGTCCTCTCTTTTTCGGAGAAGATCTACAATGTTCCTGTCAGATTCATCGTAGATCCAGAATAGTTCGTTATTTTGGATGTATTGTTGTCCCTTTGTATATCCGCCAAGAACCAGAGAAATGTCGTGTTTGTGGCAAAGGGAAAGAACGGCGTCATCCAAAAGAGCGTGACAGATTCGACAGTAATACAGCTTCTTTTTGGATCTGATCAGCTCCGGAAACATTTTCAGCATTTCTGAAGTTTTGTAGATGATCAAATCCGTTTCCAGAATGTCGGTGGCATTCTTCACATTGTCATACATTTCATCCAGAGCAAAACCGTTGTCAATGAAGATGGCGAGGGTCTTGAGTCCAAGAACCTTTACGGCAATGTAAAGGGTAACGATACTGTCTTTTCCACCTGACACAGCCACGGCACAGTCATATTTTCCCTTGTTTTTATATTTGTCCACTTTTTTGCGTAGAATGGACAGCTTTTTTTCTGCGGAGAAGTCATCGAAATTCATAGAGATGGCTTTGGCAGATTCTTTCTGACGGCAGAGACTGCAGACGCCTTCTTCGTCGAGTTCGATGTGACCGGGGCATGCCGGCATAATGCATCGTTTACACCGTCGAATCGTAGTGTTGTATTTCACGATAATTGACGCCTCCCTTATATAGATACGTACGCAGAGATCTCGTCAAAAGTTTCTTTGTCCCATCCTGCCGGATCTGTGCCCTTCTGATTCAGAAATGCATAAATCATTCTCTCGATACCGAAGGCGAAGCAGGCCGTGTGACAGTAGGTTTCATCGTCGGTTCGGATATTATAGGGTTTTGAGAAATGGGTTCTGTGGAAATTGATGGAACCGCAGGCGATATAGTTGTCGGAAAATGGAACGTACCATTTGAATTCCTGCTTAGAATCGCCCAGCATCTGAAACAGCTTGAGCTTTTTGTAGTTGCTTGCGAAGAAGGAATCGTTGGCGGTATCAAGTTTACAGTTGAGTTTGAAGGTATCCACCCAGAACTGCCATAAGCCCTTGGCTTTCTCGATTCCGGCTCTGCACTGGTCGGGGGTTCCGATAAATACATATTCTTTCATTGTGAATTCATTTAATCTGGCCAGTTCGAAAACGTTGTCTGCTTCATTCCGGAAACAGGTGCCTTTAACCATATATACGAGCGGTTTTTCCGGAGGGACGGTGCTGTTCGCAAGAATGCCGTAGAGTGGAGCACATGCGGCGTGACGAAGTACATTGACCGGTTTCTTCATCTCATCAAAAATTGTAGAATCAGATATTCCGTTCTGCGCGAAACGATTCAGCGTATCCAGATCGTTATTCATAACAGTCTGGAACATGATGTAATGAGGGAAGGTCTCGAAATAGCGACCCAGTGCGTACTTCTGAATCGGATAGAGTACGGGATATTCATGTTCGGTCAGATCCGGGAAAGTATTTGCGCCATAATCGGCAATTTTCCGGTTGAAATAGCGAAAGAGTTTCAATACGATTCCGCTGTAGGCGTATACACCTTTGGCCATTTCGTGGAGTGCCCCTGTTTTCAAGAGTTCAGGGAACACGGATTCCCGGTTGATGGTCGTTGCATCGGTGTGATCCGCCAGAGTTTTGATGGGGATTTCCTTTCCACCAAGTTTTTTTGCGAGAATCATTTCCTTAAGTTGTTCTGTTTTGGAGAGGACGTCGTCCTTGTGGGATTCGTCAAGTTCCACGGAGATTTCATTATTATCTGTTATGACTTTATCGATATGCGTGGAAATATAAGGCAGCATTTCCGCGATAAAACGGATATCGTCACTTGAAAAATCTTTTGTGTCTATGGTGTACTTCATGCGTTTATACCTCTGTATTGATTTTGTTTAACACGATTTCCGCCAGAGAGCGAATGGACATGGGCTCCGCGAGATTCATCTCGTTTGCGAGCACAATGTCGTATTTGTCCTGACAGCTTAAAAAGATCTGAACGATAGTGATACTGTTTATGCCAAGTTCCTCGATCAACAGGCTGTTTTCGTCAAAGGTTTCCGGATCTTCTTCGATCAGTTCCTTCATGACAGACCGGATGGTTTTCTTTACGTCCTCAAGTGTTGTTTTTTCCATATATGTTTCCTCCGTTCGTTATATAATTCATTTGCTTATTATCCCGGACAGTCAAATGACCATAAGATGACAATCATTTACTAATGTCCATAAGATCCAAGGAGACCTTATGGACGAAAAATGCCGCAGGGCATGGGGTTACAGGATTACGTCAATGGCTCCCAGACTTGCACCTGCAGCAGCTCCCATCATACAGAGTTTATTTCCCTGTTTGATTTTTCCTGCGTCCCGGGCGATCACGGAAGTGAGTGGAATGTTGCAGGCTCCACAGTTGCCGATATTTTTGATGACGCTGATGAACTGATCGTCACGGGCGTTCAACGTCTTCTGGATGTTTTTCAGAATCCAGTCGGCGATCTGGGTTGCAAGGAAACAGTCAACTTCGTCCACGGCCCAGTTTGCGTTGCTGATGGCCAGTGGAAGGTAATCTCTGGTCATATCTGCATGCTGCTGAGTAAGCTTATTGACCGTGCCCGGAACGAAGAGCATGCTTTCTTCTTTGTGCATGACACCGCCGCCCCAGATGACTCCGACTTCCCAGAACTCAGGAAAACTCTTAAAGAATGAGGCAACGATTCCACTTGGATCGTCATCTGTTGTTTCAGAAATAACGAAGGCTCCGCCTCCATCGCCGACAGAAAGCGCGACAGGAGCTCTCATAAGGAGTTCGTCCTTGTCCGTATAATCGAACTTTGTCCATTTTGAGAGCGCTTCGCCGCACACTACCAGGACATGATGTGCTTTTCCTGTCTTGATTAGACTGTCTGCAAGATCGATTCCGCTGACGAAGGCATTGCACGCGTTAAAGATATCGAAGGTATAGCAGTTTTTCAGACCCAGAACAGCGGCTACCCGGTTTGCGGTTGCGGGTTCCGAATAATCCCGGGTGATGGCTCCGAAGATCAGTGCGTCAATTTCGTCCATCCCAAGCCCCGCATCTTTAACCGCTTCAAGGGCGGCTTTTGCCGCGAGATCGGAACACATTTCGTTTGGCGCAGAGTAATGTCTGCTCTCGCATCCGGTAAGCATTCTCACAAGGCCGGTTTTTAAACCAAGACGCTTGAAGCCGGCTCTTTCTTCTATTTCCTCACTTGTATATGTTTGTTCGGGTAAATACATACCCATGCCTGTAATTTTCGTTTTCATAGTGTTATCCTTTCTTGATTAATGCATATTCTTTTATTTCTTCCGGATGATCAAGGACAAAGTCCTTGATGCGGAACCGGGCGATTTCTGATTTACCCGTGAGAGGGAAGGTGAGCGGAGTGGCAATGACTCGCGCTACACGCTGTCCCATGGGAAGCTTATTGTTCCTGTCCACGAGGTTATTAAAGACGGTATGGTCGTCAAAGTTCTCATATTCATTTGTGCTGATATACAGGCAGGGTTTGTTGTCATACTCGGCAGTGCAGAACTGGGAGACGTGGTCGGAGAGGCGGGCAAAATAGGCATCCAATTCTTCCGGATAGATATTTTCTCCGTTGTCATTGATGATCACGCTCTTACAGCGACCCTTAAAGTAAAAACTGTTGTCGTTCAGTTCAAAAATGTCTCCGGTTGCGTAGTATTCTTCCGGATCCCTGGGTATTTCTTCTCCGTTTACAATCAAGGCGTCATACATGGCTTTTCCGTTGATGATCAATTCGCCATAGCCTTTATCTTTGACTTTTCCTTCCGAATCCCGGATCAGGGCGTGGTGTTTGTTGTAATAATCACCCACATAATCCAGTGCGGAATTCTTCGCAATACTTCCGATGGTAACGAAGCCCGTTTCAGTCATGCCCCATCCATTCATAATATTGATGTCGAGCGCCTTCAGGCGAGCAGCTGACACTTCGTCCAGAATGGCTCCTGCGGAAGCACTGCAGGTCAGGGTGTCGCCGAGAAGTTTGCGTACGGATTCGGAACTGTCATCTCCAAATCTTGCTTTTGCCATCTGGAGAAGAGCCTTCCAGACAGCAGGGACGCTGATAAACATCCAGATCCTGTCCTGTTTACAGCTTTCAGCAATGCCAAAGATTCCTGCCTGCCGGGCAATGACACAGGGGAATCCGCCTCTCCAAAAGGCCAGCGGCAGCCCGAAACCGAGACAGTGCCGGAACGGCTGTGTCAGAAGGAAATAGCTTTCCTCCGGTGATCGCTTTCCTCTGGTCTGTACCATTTCCGGATCATTACGGAAGTAGTTTCCGATGTTGACGCTCTGGTAGTCCACGGTATCAGCGTAGAAGACATACATCTTTGCGTTTCCGGTGGTGCCTGAGGTGCAGAAGGCGATTCTGGATTCCCAGCAGACCTTCTCCGGAGAACCGGAGGAGGCACCGCAAATTTCACGGAAGGAAATCAGTAAGATTCCTTCATACTGCTCATCCTGATCGGATACGATGGCACGGATGGAAGCCTGATCCCGGAAAGCGCAGATTGCTTCTGCCGAATAATTGTTATCCAGAAGAACAACCTTATAGCCGATTTTGAGAAGACCAAAAAATACGGCGAACCAGTAGGGGCTGTTTCCCAGTTTGATTCCTACCCAGGAACCTTTCGGTATACGATTCATTTTTTGTTCCATCGCAGCGGATACAGCGTCTGTTTTCACCATATAATCGGACGCAGACATAACGACACGACTATCATTTTCGTAAAAGATTAAAAACTCTTTGCCACTGTATGATCCCAAAATGTTGTTATATACATGTTCAAATGTCATAGCTTTACTCTTGAAGTCTCCTTATCAATAATTTCTGTAATTTGTGATTTATAGTTGTTGAAATAGAAATGTCCACCATCAAAGATGTATTCCGCCCGGATATGACGGAAATGTTTCTCCCATAGACGCATATCCCGGCCTTTAAGTTCCACGTCTTTATTTCCATGCAAAAGTACACAGTCTCCCAGTCGATGGTTTTTATCCGGTATTGTCGGCTCATATGTCTCCAGGAGACGAAGGTCTCCAAGAATCATAGGCAGAAAAAATTTCTGAACTGCGGGTCCGGCTTTTTCCAGATGTTCCATGCCGCCCAGACTTGAGAGAAAGGGAAGAGCAACTTTCGGGTCAGAGGAATAATACCCTTCTTCCACGGTACAGGGAGGACGCTGTCCTGACAGAAATACAATGTCAGGAGCTTTGTTTCGTGCTGAAAGAAGCAGGGCGGTTTCGTAGGCTACAAAAGCCCCCATGCTGTGCCCGAAAAATGAAAAGGTTTCAGAAGGCAGCAGGTTCGCTTCGACGTAGTCTGCTGTACGGTTTACAAAATCCCGAAACGAAAGGGAAGGAGTCTCCTTCTGAGAACGGTTTCGCCCTTCGTATTCATACAGAAAAACATCTGTGACATCTGCATAGTTCGCCTGTTTCAGGAATGCGTAATGACTGGAAAAACCTCCGGCATGTGGAAAACAAAATAGTTTCATAAGCTGGTATCCTCATGAAGCCGGAAGCATCCGGTTTATAACTGCAATGGCCTCCGGGTTTGGATCCAGAAGAATGCGATGGCCGCCATTCACAACATGTACGGTGCATTCTTTGTCTGTATAGTCTTTCCAAAGATTCATGATTTTTTCCGGATACAGAAGATCTTCGCTGCCGGTCATACAGGTGACGGGGCAACTCAGTTTATCAATGGTACCTCCGCGGGACTGATAATCGCTGCAGATCTTACAGTCGATGGTTAGAATGCGCATGAGATCATTGGCGAGCTTCAGACTCTCTGTAAATTCAAAGGATGTCAACATACAGTCCTCACATCCTGCGGCTTTCAGATCCTGTATGGTAACGGTTGTAACATCGTTTATCTCTTCATATTTGCGATAAATAATGTCTACGAATGCCTTTCGGAAGGCCAGCATTGTTTCATTATCCGGGAAGGTATGCTCCGGGAAACAACTCTTTATCAGATCGTAAAACTGATTCTTTGTTGCAGGGTTTTCAAGAAACGGTATCTTGTACATTTCTCCGTAGGGAACGTCTGCTGCTGCGATAAAGACACGGGAAGGCATGGGGAGTTTTTCATCTTTTATCTTCCTGATCAGCTCGTACAGAAAAATTGCCCCCATACAATATCCGAAAAGAACATATTCTTCGTCCCTGTCGTCAGAAAGGATTTTTTTTAATCCCTGCATTAAGTCGGACGTAATGTCGTGAATGTCTGTCAAAGGTGCCTCGGATTTTCTTAAACCCCGTCCGGGCAGATCGATGAAGGACGGACGATAGTGTTCGTCAAGAAGACCGAACCACTTGTAAAAAACGACGGATGAGGTTCCGCCGCCCGGCAGACATATGAATTTTGTTTTTTTTGTCGGTGTGTTCACATTGAAATACCTCGTATATATGATTTTAACAATGGTAAGATGTATGCAATCGTAGTTAGTGCAAGCTAACATAGAGTAGCATGATTCATGAATATTGTCAATAATTGGATACAATTAGATGTTTATAACTTTAATTGCAGATGCGATATTGACAAAAATTCATAAAAGGAATACAATTCGATAGTTAGCAGACTCTAACAATAGCTAGGGCAATCGAACAATGAATGGCAAGCGCATAGAAATGAAAGGAACGTTAGAAAAGAAATGATTTCGGAAAAGTTGAAGAAAGCGATGCGGGACAAGTATATTGCCAACGGCTGTTGGAGTACAGAAACATTCGGAAAAGCGCTGGGGCGTCTCGCTGATACATACGGTGATAAAACGGCTCTGAAAGACGGAGATCTGACGATCTCATACAGAGAGTGGGACACACTGGTTAACAAGTGTGCCAATTATTTCGAAGAAAAAGGCCTGGTGCAAGGGGATAAGGCAGTTGTCCAGTTGCCGAATTCCGTTACTTTGTTCATTGTCAGTTTTGCGATGTTCCGGATGGGAGTGGTTCCGGTATTTGCTCTTCCGGCTCACAGGGAGAGGGAAATATCTACTTTCATTCATCAGACAAGAGCGAAACTATACATTCTACCGAAGACACATCTGGGTTTTTCCTACGGAGAGATGGGAAAAAACTGCATCTCTGATACCGACTGTCAATTACTGTTTGAGGATGAAATCCGCGAATCATTGAACGGAGAATATAACGCCACGGAATATCCGGAAAATAATGTATCTGCCTATGATACCGCTGTACTGCTGGTATCCGGAGGTACTACGGCGATTCCGAAACTGATTCCGAGAAGTCACGCGGATTATCTTTATGACGCGAAGACTTTTGCGGATGTTGTCGGAATGAATAAGACTACGATCTTTTTGGCGGCCATACCGGCTGCGCACAATTTTACTTTTGCCAATCCGGGGGTAGTGGGAACTGCTCTTTCCGGCGGATGCACCGTGCTGTCGCGAAATGGAGGAGCGGACGAAATTCTGGATCTGATTATGGAAGAAAAGGTCACGGTCACCTCGATGGTTCCATCTTTGTTGAATGTATGTGCGGAAATGGCACAGTGGGAAGAAGAAGAGGATCTCGAAAGTCTTTCAACAATTCTGGTGGGCGGAGCGGTCCTGCTTCCCGATGTTCTCAAAACGGCAGAAACAAACCTTCACTGTAAGGTCAGACAGGTGTTCGGTACCGCAGAGGGTCTGAATACAATTACGCCGGTCGATATGCCATCAGAACAGGTGGCAGGATGCCAGGGCGTACCGATCTCAGAGTACGATGAAATACTTATTGTTGATGAGGAGGGCAAAGAGGTTGGCCGAAATGAGTACGGCGAAATGATCATTCGGGGCCCGTACACCATTATGAATTATTACGAAAATGAAGAGGCTGACAAGGAAGCATTTCGCGCAGACGGGTTCTACAGAACCGGGGACAAGGCGTTCATGGACGAGGATGGCTGTATTCACGTTTGTGGAAGAATCAGAGAACAGATTAACAAGTCCGGGGAGAAGATTATCCCGGCAGAACTGGAATCTGTAATCAAGGAATATGAAGGCATCTGTGATGTTTCGGTGATCGGTATTCCGGATGCGAATACCGGATACAAAATATGCGCCTGTGTGGTTCCGGAAGGACAGGAGCCGGACGTTTTGGAACTTCGGGAATTTATGCTGGACAAAGGAGTGGCGGTTTATAAACTTCCGGATCATGTGATGAACCTGCCGAAGATCCCTCTCACAGCGGTGGGAAAACCGGATAAGAACGAGTTGCTGAAGATGTTTCAGGAAAGGCAGAAGATGGCGTATGTTTGATAAAGAATCTCTCGTGGACTTGATTCACCGATATACAGGTATACAGAGCGAGATTCGTCGCGATGAAAACCTTATGAAGTACGGGTTGGACTCCATCACCGTAATGAAAATTGCAGGGGAATTTCGAAAAGAAGGATACAGAATTAAATTTGCGGATTTGATGGAAAAATCAACCGTAGACGAATGGTATGATTTGCTTTGCGCACAGAAACAGAGAAAAAAGAAGAGCGGAGAAAACGTGCCGGCATCGGAAAAAGCGGATGATTCAGATTTATTTGATTTGACGGATGTACAGTATGCGTATCTGGTTGGTCGCGATGACGATCAGGTTATGGGCGGTGTGGACTGCCACGCATACTACGAGTTCAAGGGAAGAGGGATTGACCTGAAGCGTCTGGAAAAAGCCTGGGTGGAATTACACCGTAGACACAAGGCTCTCCGAACGGCATTCCGGGAAGGAAAACAGTTTGTAAAAAAAGACGCGTATCCTCACAATTACCGTGTGCTCGACTTTTCCTCTTTGACAGACAGTGCCGCGTATGCGAAGTGTGGAGAAGTCCGTGAAGATCTTTCTCACAGGAAGTTGCGGATAGAGGAAGGGGAGGTATCAGGGCTGACAATCTGTCTTCTTCCGGGCAAGGAGCACCTCCTCTGTCTGGACTTCGCACTCATTGTAGCAGATGTAAAGAGTATACAGATCATGCTTCGGGATCTGGCTGCTTTCTATACAGGGAGAATCCCGTTGAAATCCGTTGCGGAGTGGAATTTCAGAGAGTACATGGACACCATGAACAGAAGCCGCAGGGAAGAAAAAGAAACTGCCCGGAGTTATTGGGAGAAGAAGACAAAAGAAATGCCTACAGCGCCGGTTCTGCCGATGGCGAAAAAGCAGGAGGATATTCGCCGACCGAGAAATACTCATTATACTGCGGTTGTTTCCGCAGATGAATGGAGGACCTTCGCCGGGAAGGCCGGCTACGAGGGGGTTACGGCACCCATGGCTTTGCTGGCGGCCTATGCCGGAGTTGTGAATCGATGGAGCGGAAATGAGAAGTTCCTGATAAACGTACCGTTGTTTGATCGCGCCGGGGAGTATGCAGGTATCGAGGATGTGGTGGGGGATTTCACCACTCTTCTGCTCACTACTCATGATTTCACGGAGGAATGTTCGTTTTCGGAGAGGGTCAGGGGTACGCAGAAGAACTTTATTGCCGATATTCACCACGCTGCCTGTAGCGGTGTAGAAGTGCAGCGTATGCTGCAGAAGGAATATCCGGATCAGCGTACGTTCGCTCCGGTTGTTTTCGCCTGCAACATCGGACTGGATTTTATTGACGATACTTTTGATCAGAGCCTTGGCTCTATTCACTACATGGTTTCACAGACGCCACAGGTATGGATCGATTGTCAGCTGTTTGTGAGAAACGGGGAATTGCATATTTCCTGGGATGTCTGTGATGAGCTTTTTCCAAAGGGGATGCCGGAAGATATGTTCAACACATATATTTCCTGTATTCGACAACTGTCCCGGCCGGAGGCGGACTGGAAGCGGCTCCCTTCCGTCACTGAAAATCAAATAGGGAAGAGAAAAACAGCCGCACAGACTGTCGCCGAATATCCGGAACATCCGGGGCTGCTTGTGGACGGGCTTTTGAAGCAGGCTTCGGAGCACGGGGAGCGGATTGCTCTCTATGATACAGTGACAAAAATGGAAATGAGTTATCAGGAGCTGTATCTGAGAAGTATGGGGCTTGCGCGCAAACTGAAGGAGGCCGGTGCGGTACGGGGGGATAAGGTGGCTATCCGGCTTCAACGTGGAGTGAACCAGATCATCGGGATATACGGGACATTGCTTGCAGGATGCACGTATGTACCTGTTAGCTATAATCAACCTCAAATAAGGCTATTGAAGATACTGGAATCCATGCAGATCCGTTTTGCGGTTGTTGAAGAAAAAACAGAACTCACACAGTGGAACGGCAAACCAGTGACGGTGTCGCAGGGCGGATGTGAAGAAATCCGGAAGAACATCGCCGGCATGGAGATCACTGATGTTGCGCCTGAAGATGTTGCTTATGTGATCATGACTTCCGGATCCACCGGAGATCCTAAAGGTGTAGAAATCACGCATCAAAGCGCGTGGAACACGATTCGGGATGTAAATCATAGAAACGGTATTTGTGAAGGAGATAATTTCCTGGCGGTCTCGGCAGTTGATTTCGATCTCTCTGTGTATGATATTTTTGGCAGCGCGATGGCGGGAGCCTGTCTGCATGTGTTGGGGGAGGCTAACGCAAAAGATGCTGAGAACTGGTGTGATACTGTGAACGAAAGACGGATCACTGTATGGAACTCGGTCCCTATTCTTTTTGACATGATTCTCACCGTCGCTGAACAAAGAAAAGAAAAACTTCCTCTTCGAAGAGTGATGCTTTCCGGTGACTGGATTCCCGGATCACTGGCAAAACGGATGTACAGACTGCTGCCTGAGGCGGTACTGGTGGCAATGGGCGGAGCAACAGAGGCATCCATCTGGTCTAACGAGTGCGTTGTTCCTAAAGAAGTTCCGGCGAATTGGAAATATATTCCGTATGGTTACGCCCTGAACGGACAGATTTACAGGATTCTTGATGAAAAAGGAAGAGATTGTCCGGATTATGTGACGGGAGAATTGTGTATCGGTGGATACGGCGTCGCCAGAGACTACTACGGCGACGACCAGAAGACCGGTGAAAAATTCTGGGATGAAGGTGGAATGCGATGGTATCACACCGGAGATCTGGGACGATTTCTGAGAGACGGCAGCATAGAATTTCTCGGGAGAATGGATCATCAGGTTAAAGTAAAGGGACATCGCATTGAGCTTGGTGAAATTGAGGCTGCCGCTGTTGCAGAAAAGGGTATAGCCGCAGCCGTAGCGGCTGTTGACGAGAACAATGGAAAACAGCAGATTGTCCTTTATTACACCGGAGTACAGTGTGGCGGAGAAGAGATACTGAGAAGCCGGTTGGAGAAACGGATCCCTTCTTATATGATTCCGAAGAGATGCATTTTTCTGGAAGAAATGCCGGTGACGGCAAACGGTAAGATCAACCGGAAAGCGCTTCCGAAAATCAAACCGTCGAGCGAAGACGAGAAGGGGAAAGACGGGGGATACGAGACAGATACGGAGCGCATGCTTGCTTTGATCTGGAAGGAGCTTCTGGAGGTGAAAGAAGTGACCAGGGAAGATGATTACTTTGAACTTGGAGGGAACTCACTCAATGCCACAAAAGCTATTTACCGGATTGATGAAAAGCTGGGTGTGAAGCTGAAAATCAGTCAGATATTCCGGAATCCCTCTCTTTGGAAAATGGCCGGCGAAATCGACCGTATAGCCGGGGGAAATGGGGAATGAAAACGATACATGATATCTTTGACGGAATAGAGGCGGACACCCTCAAATATGAAGACGAGATGATGTATGATCCGGAAGCGACGCGGTTATTTGTGAAACAGTCCCTGGAAAGGAACGCGGGAAAAGGGGAGATCCGGCTCCCCGTCGCCCCATTGGATCTGTCGAGGAAGAGTATTCGCGAGTTTGACACAGAAAAACTCGTAAGAATACCGGAATTTTCAGACTTTTTAAATGTACTTCGAATGGAAGAAACAAGATTTTCTTTTCCCAGCGCGGGAGGACTGTATCCGATCGATGTGTACCTTTATGTAAAAGACGGGCGGGTTGAGAATCTCGGCCAGGGCTTGTACCAGTATCTGCCGGAGGAGCACTCGCTGAGAATGATCAATCGGGAAGTGATTCCGGTGACGACACATTACTATGGGAATCGTTCGATCTTTCATACATCAGCCTTTTCCCTGTTTTTCTTTTACAACGCAAAGTTCTCTTATCCCAAATATGCAGGGATGGGGCTTTACTACGGAATACTGGATTGCGGAATCATGCTCCAGCAGTTGAGCAGTTCCGCGTGCAGTAGGGGACTTGGCAGCTGTATCATCGGTGATCTGGACGCGGAACGGATCAGGGAACACTTCGGTCTTAATCGGGATATGGTTTATCTGTGCTGTATGGAGGCAGGAGTGCCTGCTCGGGGAGGTAGGGATGAATAACAACTGGATTTTTCAGCAAAAGAAAAGAAAACATCCGGAATGCAGAGTGTTCTTCTTCCATCATGCAGGTGGAACGGCGCAGATTTACAAAGACTGGGATCTGGGATTGAGTGAAATTGTGGAACCTTGCTTTGTACAGTTACCTATGCGGGCAAACCGGATGGGAGATGAAATGCCATCTTCCATAGAAGAACTGGCGGAAGCGTTTATTCGGGATTGCGAAGAACTTTTTGATCTTCCCTGTATGTTTTTCGGACACAGCATGGGGGCAAAAATTGCCTATGAGGTGTCGGTACAGCTGAGCAGGAAAGGAAACAATCCTTCGGCACTCTTTGTATCGGCCTGCGAAGCTCCCTGTGGATCTTCTGAAATTCTTCCCTACGCGTCCGCACTTCAGGCGGATGAAGAAGTGATTCTGGATATCTTGCGGGACTATGATCATATGCTTGAAGAGGAGGTCCTTGAGGACAGGGATTTTCTGGAATACTACCTCCCCATTGTGCGCAAGGATTTCTATTTGAGTGACGTCTATCGAAAAGCGCCGGAGGAAAAATTGCGGTGTGACGTGGAGGTTTTGGCGGGAATAGATGATGCTCATGTGATTCTATCGGAGTGCTCTCTGTGGAAGAATTATACGGAAAAAGAATGCGTGATTTATGAACTGCCGGGAGATCACTTTTATTTTGAATCCAGGGAGAACCGGCGTTTTGTCTGTGAAAGAATCAATGAGAAAGCGGAAGCGCTTCAAAAGCTTCCGGTTGAGGTGTAGCGGATATGGATATGAATTTTTGGGTGAGACACGGAACATCTTGCAGGGACGCGAAAATGAACCTTCTGTGTTTTCCCTATGCGGGAGGAAGCTCGGGTATCTTTGCGGGTTGGGCCGGTGAATTCAGGGAGGAGATAAATCTTTGCCCGGTGTTGTATCCGGGCAGAGATATTCGTATGGACGAGGCGGTGCCGGGGGATATCGAGAGGGCGGCGAGAGAGTTCGT
This sequence comes from Eubacterium sp., assembly GCA_024684035.1. Taxonomy (GTDB): domain Bacteria; phylum Bacillota; class Clostridia; order Lachnospirales; family Lachnospiraceae; genus Bilifractor. Next base: position 28,042 of record JAIKXQ010000098.1, read on the forward strand.
TGAGGATAACAGGCAATTATTTGAAATGCCTTTTGCAGTTCTGGGCTATTGTGCCGGTGGCCTCTACGCATATGAGAGTATTCTCTGCATTCGGGAGTTATACGGAAAAACGCCGGAGTTCTTTGTTCCGATCAGCTTTGCAACTCCATCCTTCAGGATGAAACTGAATGAAATCTGTGCGACTACAGACGATCGAGAGTTGATCCGGTATCTGGTTGAAAATGCGCTTGTCGATGAAGAAACTTCAAAAAACAAGGACTTTTTGGAGTATTATCTTCCGATCATTCGTGGGGATTTGCACGCAGTGGAGAATTACAGATACGGAAAAAAAGAGAAACTCGAATGCGAAATCTATGCTTTCTTCGGCAAAGATGACAGCATGTTTGCATCAGATGACAAGTCATCTTGGAACAGCTATACAGAAGATGCCTGCGTAATCGAAGATTTGCGGGGAGGACATTATTGTCTTGAAGAGAACCGCAAGTACCTCATTGAATTTATAAAGAAAAAGATGAGAGAGTCGATGCGATAATGGTTTATCAGCGTCGTTGGCGGAAAACGTCAGGGAGGCTGAAATTTGAAATTTGAGAGGAGAAGAAAAAATGGAAAAGAAACTGACAGGTAAGGATTTGGGAAGTATTGGTATTTACACGGCGATATATTTTGTGATTGTCTTCCTGGTGGCTATGCTGGGGATGGTGCCGGTCATGTATCCCATGCTGGCTGCGATCTGTCCAATTGTGGGAGGCATTCCCTTTATGCTCTTTTTGACAAAGGTTAAAAAGTTCGGAATGATCTGGATCATGAGTGTGATTCTGGGAGTGCTGATGCTGGTATCCGGAATGGGCTGGTACGCCCTCGCTGTTTCCGTGGTATCCGGACTGATCTCTGAGCTGATCTACAGGGCAGGTGATTATCAGAGTATTAAGTGTGCGGTGCTGACAAATGCGACATTCAGCTTATGGGTATGGGCAAATCTGCTTCTTCTCTTCCTGAACAGAGACTCTTTCCTGAAATCCCGTGCAGCTACGATCGGACAGGATTATGTCAATAAACTCAACGCGTTGACACCGGACTGGCTTTGCCCGGTACTTCTCGCTGTTTGTTTTGTATGTGGAATTCTGGGCGGTATTCTTGGCAAATCTATGCTGTCCAAACATTTTCGTAAAGCAGGTATTGCATAATGAACGGTCTGTTTCAGGCAGAGGCAAAGGTGCGGGGAGTGAAACTGGATCCCCGCACCAAACTTTTTGCGATGCTCACGGTTGTGATCTTTGTCGTGGGAGGATTTGGTCTGCTTCCGACAACGATGTGGGGAGTACTGGCATTGCTTCCCTTGTTTCTTCTGGCACTCTCCGGTGAGTGGAAGAAGATCCTGGGCTACGGGCTGGCATTTGTCCTTGCAGAAGTGTATCTCCTGATCGGGACAAAGTATGTACCCTCTACTCCGGGGGTGATTCTTGTGATGTGCTGTGTGATTATTACCCGGATTCTTCCGGGGCTGATCATGGGGGCCTATCTATTTTCGTCTACAACGGTTAGTGAATTTATCGCAGCCATGGACAGGATGCATGTGACAAAGAAGATATCCATTCCACTGGCCATTATGTTTCGCTTTTTCCCGACAGTGCTGGAAGAGTTTTTCTCGATCAACAATGCAATGAAAATGAGAGATATTCATCTTCGGGGAAGAAACGCGGGGAAAATGGTCGAATATCGTCTGGTGCCTCTGATTATCTGTTCGGTCAATATCGGCAATGAGTTGTCTGCGGCGTCGTTGACCAGGGGGCTCAGTGCTGACGAAAAAAGGACAAATATCTGCAGGATCGGCTTTCGCATACAGGATGTATTGCTTCTCTGCGGCTTGCTTGTGCCTTACATATATTTTATATCAAAGGTCTTCGGGGGAAAGGCATGATTTCATTTGAAAAAGTTTCCTTCCGGTACGAAAACGGTACGGAAGGCTGCATAAAAGATCTCAGTTTTCAAATCCGGAAAGGAGAATGTGTTCTCTTCTGCGGGGAATCGGGATGCGGTAAATCCACGGTGACAAGGATGATGAACGGTCTAATTCCTCATTTTTATGAGGGGGAGAAACAGGGGGTCGTTCGTGTAGGGGAGATGAATATAAGCGAAACTCCTTTGGAAACTATATCCCGTAGAGTTGGAAGCGTATTCCAAAACCCAAGGAGTCAGTTTTTCTGTGTGGATACTTTGGGTGAATTGGCTTTCGGTCCGGAAAATATGTGCCTTCCGGAAGAGGAAATTCTGAAGCGGATCAGACGCGTGACAAAGGAGCTGGAATTGGAAAAGTATCTGGACAGAAGCATCTTTGATCTGTCCGGTGGAGAGAAACAAAAGATCGCCTGCGGCAGCGTTTCGGCTGTGGATCCTGAGGTTGTGGTATTGGACGAACCTACGGCCAATCTTGACGAGGAAGCCATTGGTCAGATCCGGGAGGTTGTGCGTCACTGGAAGGAAAACGGAAAAACCATTATCATTGCCGAGCACAGACTCGGATGGCTGAGAAATATCGTGGATAGAGTTATTTATATGAAGAACGGCGCGATAGTGCTGGATCTTCCCGGACATGAGTTTTTCGGATACGAGGACGAACGACTCCATCAGTTTGGGTTGAGAAGCATAGAGACACGTAACAATTATCTGGATTATCCGTCAGGCATTTTCTGTATAAAGCCGGAGAGCAAGCAGTTTCCTGAGACGTCAAGCGACTACATTCTGGAAAACTTTCACTATCGTTACAAAAAGGGCGGAAATGTTCTGGCAATCGATGAAATTAGGATTCCGGAGCATGCGGTAGTTGCGATTGTGGGACATAACGGTGCCGGTAAATCCACTTTTTCACAGTGCCTCTGCGGGATTCGAAGAGGATTTAAAGGCCGGGTGCAAAAAGACGGGAAAAAATACACCGGGAAAAAACTCCGACAGCTGACCTATATGGTCATGCAGGACGTTAATCACCAGCTTTTTACAGATTCGGTGATGGAAGAGGTTGTCCTTGGGATGCCTCGGGAAGACGAGCAACTGGGGGAGAAGGTCTTAAGAAAAATGGATCTGGAAGATCTGAAGGATCGACATCCCATGTCTCTGTCGGGAGGCCAGAAACAGAGAACGGCCATCTGCTCTGCGTATCTTTCCGATAGGCAGATCATTATTTTTGATGAACCAACCAGCGGTCTGGATTTCAAAACCATGAACGAAACTGCAGATTTAATCCGGGAGATCTCGGCAGAGAAAACTGTATTTGTGGTAACTCACGATATGGAATTGATCGACAGGTGCTGCACGCATATTCTTCATATTGAAGAGGGAAACATTGGATGCGGTGAACGAAAGAGGCGATAAGAATGGAGTGTCGGAAGAAATTCAAAGAAAAAACTGAGGCATGTTTACGAACAAAAAAGAGCGCCTGTTCCGGATGCGGAACAGGCGCTTTGATATTCTCTGCCAAAAGCTGTCAGAAGCTGCCGGGTGAACCGGCGGAGCCGGCGCGTGCAGCCCTGCGGGTAAATTACGGCATTTCTCCACTGGACTCCCGCAGGATCAGGCTGCTCTCAACATAAAAGGTTTTGCAGGAATAGTCCCTTCTTTCCATGAGGTGGGTGATGAGATCGACGAGCGTTCTGCCCATAGCAGCGCCGTTGATCCGTATGGTTGTGAGCCGCGGTGTGAAGTAACGGGAACGCTGGGAGTCATCAAAGCCGCAGATCCATACGTCATCCGGGACCTTGTAACCGAGACTGCGCAGGGCGTCAATGGCGTCAAAGGCAGCAAAGTCGTTGGCACAGACGAGAACTTCGGGGATCTCTTTCATCGCCCGGAAGGAATCCGTCAGATAATCCTTGTAGGTGTGGGTGGTGTCGGAGGCGGGAAGGTTGCCTGCTACATTGTGGATGCAGGAACGGCTGACACCGTAGTAATTGCAGGCTCCTTTCAATGCGGAGTAACGTTCGTAGAAAGACTGGCAGTGCATGGCATCGCCGACATAGCCGAAAGTCTTTTTGCCGCAGGAGACGGCATGTCCGATAAACTGATAAATGCCGGAGCGGTTGTCCATTTCCAGGAGAGCGGCGTTCAGCGACTGCATGACATTGTTTACGGGTGCATCGGCAAAAACAACCGGTAGGTCGAGTTCACAGAGCATTTTTGCGTAATCATAGTTGAAGATCTCGACACATACAAGTGCAGCTGTGGTATCCAGGCTGAAGGACGGCGGAAGCCGTCTGGCAGCGATGTCAGCGGCGGAAAGGTTGTAAATGACAAGATGAAAGCCCATCTGCTCGAAAATCTCATTTGCCGTGCGCAGCATCGAAGAAGCGAAGTGCGCATTGTCGAGGAGCTTCGCCGTGAATAATGCGATATTGGCTTTTGCCGGATGGACAACGGGAGCAGCGGCGGGCTCTTCTTTGGTGAGAACGTAAGGATCGAAATAGGCGAACTGTTTGTAACCCATCTCTTTTGCCTTACTCAGTACCATGCGTCTGGTGGATTCGGCAAGAATGCCGGAATTGTTGATTGCTTTTGAAACAGTATTTCTGGATAAGCCGAGAGCATCGGCAATATCCTGAATGGTCACTTTTTTGGACATGATGTGTAACCTCCGCGGTTTTTATTTCTATTCATTAATATCCCCGTCAGGCAGAGCTCTTGGTGAAGATCCCGTGCCTGGTCTTTTTTGTTTTCGGACAAGCTGCACAGCCGGATGCTCCGGTTGTACCGGTGATTCGTCACAGATGCCCGTGCAGCAGATAGTGCAGATAGGATGCAGCGGTATCCGGATGATCGGTATTCGAGATGATTCCGAGGTATAAATCACCGGAAATGCCGGAATCCCGAAAGATGCCCGAGTTGTTGCGGCAGATGACGGCTTTTCCCTCTTCCGAGAGAACTGCATTATCCTTTGGAAGAGAATCTGTGATCCCCCGGTCAAGTTTTTGCAGATAATTACCGGCAAGGAAAATCCGGTAGGCCTTTTCGTTCATAATCGCAACGTCCATCTGCCGGGCTTCGATCATAGCGATGATTTTCAGACTGGAAGCGTAGGCATAACCGCTTACGTCTTCATCTTTTCCGGTGAGAACGAGTTTGCCTGCAAAATTGATTTTGTTTCGCCCCGGGTCGATGCCGGCTTCTGTCAGGAAGTCCGAGGAAAGCTTCCGGGTGAGCACAGGCCCAGCCTCAAAATTGACGGCGGCTACTCCGAGAACCGCATCCTTGCGGGTCATTTTTGCGTGGATGACACTGACGCAAATCAGGAGTACAAGAGCTGTCAGAAAAAGAGGGAGCTTGTAATAGTCAAGAATGTAACGGACCCTGGCTTTCGGTGACAACGAGCGGAATACTTTTTTTTCTTCAGTCTTCATTGGCTTTTTTCTTTTTCTTATGATCGGCTTCTTTTTTGAAGTCTTTCAGGGTTTTGAAGTCCTCAGGTTTTTCACAGAAATGCATGATGTTCTTCAGAAGATACGAACTGAGCAGTGCGCAGAGTCCCTCGCCGAAGAGGAGGATCGGGGTAAAAATGCTCACCGCGATCCAGATCATTACCGCATGGATGGCGGCGACGAGAATCGTGCAGATCAGAAAGCGGACCGCAAGCACAAGCGAATTTTTGATCATCATGGGAATGGTGTTCTCAAAGCGCGCCATGAGCGGGAAGATGTAGATTACAATCATGCAGAATACAATCATCATGAGAATCCATACCGCATAGAGCAGCACCCAGACGGCCGCCTGATTCTTCAAATGGTAGAGAATGTAGCCGTCAACGGCGAGAACGGAACCGGCCAGAAGAAGGATGAGCCCTGTGACGGTTCCCTGTTTCAGGTTGGATCGGAACTGCCGGAAGTACGTCTCAACCAGTCTCGGCGAGCGATCCTCCGCAAATGCAAGTGTACAGTAGTAAAGAGCTGTGGTAGATGCTCCGATAGTTACTATAGGAAGTGATGTGAGCAGCCACAGGATATTCAGCAGCATGACATCGGCCAGATGGCCGAGAAAGCTCATGATCGGGCTGTCAGGGTTTACCAGATTTTTGAACATGAAAACCTCCTGTCAGTTTTCTTCTATCATTATTTTATAATAAAATGTAACACAATGTAACATAATGCAACAATACAGCCGGCGAAAAATGCAGGTAAAAATGCAGGCAGGCCGATCTGTTACATCGGTAATATGTACAGAAGTCCCCCGGAGAGGCTTCGTTTTGTTTACAAATTCTATTTTATTGTGCAAATGTAAAAATGTCAAATAAAAAATGCATGAGCCGGATTCATAAATGCACAAATGCGCCGCGTATTTTTACACTATATTTCACAAATGCACAAAGTTTGGCGCGGTTTCCGTTGACATATGCAACAATGTGACGTAAATTATCTTATATAAAAACAACGCACGCACGTGCAAATGTAAAAACGGAGGGTCGGAAATGAAAAAACCATCGGCCGCAGCGGTCAAAACTGGTGTCAAATCCGGTGAGAGTTTTCTCTCATATGTAAAAAAACACTGGCAGTTATATGTGATCTTTATGCTGCCGGCATTCCTGTTGACAATCATATTCAAGTATATTCCCATGGGCGGTGTCCTTATTGCGTTTGAGAGATACAACCCGATTCGCGGAATTTTCGGAAGTCCCTGGGTTGGTTTCCGGCATTTCAGCCGATTCATCACATCTCCGGATTTCCTGCAGTATCTCGGGAATACATTGAAACTGAGTGTGTACGGGTTGCTTTGGGGATTCCCGATGCCGATTATTCTGGCGTTCCTTCTGAATAGGATTCAGAGGAGAAAAGTTCAGAAAAATCTGCAGCTGATCCTTTACCTTCCGAACTTCGTTTCTGTCATTGTTCTCTGTGGTATCGTGAGAATCCTTCTCTCGGTCACAGGTCCTGTGAATCTGCTGTTTGGAACACAGATCAATTTTATGACAATGCCGGAAGCGTGGAGAACGATCTACATTGTGTCCGGTATCTGGCAGGGAGCCGGCTGGGCATCAATCATGTACACAGCAGCTCTCTCCAATGCAAGTCAGGAACTTCGCGAGGCTGCAATCATGGACGGCGCGAATATCTGGCAGCAGATCAAGGTAGTCGAGTGGCCGGCAATCAAGAACATGGTTATCATCCAGTTCATTCTTCAGGCCGGAAACATTATGAGCATCGGTTTTGAAAAAGCATTCGCGCTTCAGACAGATATGAACCTGAGTGCATCGGAAATTATTGCTACTTATGTATATAAGAAAGGTCTTCTCGACGGAGATTACAGTTTCTCGACTGCGGTCGGTCTGTTTAACGCAGTTATCAACGTAGTGCTGCTGATTGCGGTGAACTTCATTGTCAAGAAGATGAACGAAGGCAAGGGCCTTTAATCAAGTGGAAGGAGAAAATCAATGAAAAAGCAAAAATTCAGCAGTTATTCATTGTCAGATAAGCTCTTTCTGATTATTGGATTTACATTCCTGGGCTTGTTCGCTCTGGCAATTGTTGTTCCGATGATTTATATCGTCATTGCATCCTTTATGGATCCGGTTACTCTTCAGAACAGCGGAGTTACCTTTGATTTTTCCAAGTGGACAACGACGGCCTATCAGAGAGTTGTTGAGAATAAGCAGATCTGGGTCGGCTTCGGAAATGCAGTGTACTATTCCATCCTGTTCACCTTTATTTCAGTGGCAGTGACAATGCTGGCAGCCTATCCGATGTCCAGACCGGATTTCCGTGGAAAGGGTTTCTTCAAAACACTTTTTATGATCACAATGTTCTTCGGCGGCGGACTGATCCCGACCTACCTTCTGATCAGTAAACTCGGTCTGATGGATTCCGTATGGGCAATTGTTCTTCCGGGTGCGTTCAGCGTCTGGAACATGATTATTGCGAGAACCTATTTCGAAGGTGTGCCGAGCGAGCTTCGCGAGGCGGCGGAAGTAGACGGCGCAAATGAGATCGTATATTTCTTCCGGATTCTTCTTCCGGTATGTAAGCCGGTCATCATGGTTCTGGTTCTCTGGCAGTTCGTCGGTATGTGGAACAGCTACTTCGATGCGATGATCTATCTGAGCTCCGAGGCCAAGCAGCCTCTGCAGCTGGTACTTCGTTCGATCCTGATTCAGAACCAGCCGCAGCAGGGCATGATCGCAGATATGCAGAGTACAGCCGCAAGAGCACAGCTCGGCGAGCTTCTCAAATATGCAACAATTATTATTTCCAGTATCCCGCTTCTGGTAATGTATCCGTTCTTCCAGAAGTACTTCGACGCAGGTATCATGGCCGGTGCAGTCAAGGGATAAGCAAAAATATGCGATGCAGCACGTTTTTGCGCGAACTATATAAGGTAGAAAAACACGAAATACATCGTGTAGAAAATACAAAAAGGAGAGGTAACATATGAAAAGAAACATATTAAAGAAAGCAACAGCTCTTGTTCTTGCTTCCGGTATGGCACTGTCAATGACAGCCTGCGGCAGCGGAAGCAGCACAGCAGCAACATCCGTGAAGGAATCCAGCGTGGGAGATCTCAAATTCCCGCTCAAGGAGAAAGCAACTCTTACGGGTCTTACCAGTTATCCGAGCGGTTCCGAGTCTGAACCGAACAACAGAACCATCTTCAAAAGACTGGAGAAAGACACCAATGTACATGTAGACTGGACGGCAATCCCTTCCGATCAGTGGGGAGATAAGATCACACTTCAGATGTCCAACATGGACCAGCTGCAGGACTTCGTTTTTTCCGCAGGCTTCGGTGACACAGATCTGCTCAGATATGCAGAGCAGGGCGTGATCATCAACCTGGAGGATTATATCGACAAATACATGCCGAACCTGAGCAAAGTATTCAAGGATCATCCGGAGTACCGCACAATGTCCACAGATAAGGATGGACACATCTGGGCGCTTCCGTGGATTGAGCAGCTCGGTGAAGGCAAGACAGCAATTCAGGCAGTCGGCAATATGGCCTTCATCAACAAGAAGTGGCTGGATTTCCTCGGACTTGAGATTCCGAAGACAACAGATGAATTCGAGAATGTGCTCAAACAGTTCAAAGAGCATTCTTCTGAAATTCAGAAGGAATTTGGCATTGACGGTTCGGTAATCCCGATGTCCTGTATCGTGGGTGGCGGCAATGAGGACTGCATGCTGCTGATTAACGGTTTCGGCGAGGGCTACGGTGACAATGACAACGGCAAACACATTGCAGTTACAGATGACAATAAGGTTGTATGTACAGCAACAACAGAAGGATACAAGAAAGGTATGAAATGGCTGCACCAGCTGAACGAGGAAGGACTGATCGATCCGGAGGCCTTCACACAGGACTGGTCCACATATGTAGCAAAGGGTAAATCCGGCCGTTACGGTGTATGCTTCACATGGGATGTTGCTAACATTGACAACCTCAAAGACTGGGTTCCGCTTCCGGCACTGACAGCAGATGTCCGCAATATCACTCCGATGAACGGATCCTACACATCCGGTTTCGACAGAGGACGCTGCGTCGTTACTTCCAAGGCAAAAGATCCGGCACTTGTATGTGCTTGGCTGGACCAGATGTATGCACCGATTCAGTCCCCGCAGAACAACTGGGGAACATATGGAGAAAAGGATGATTTCGACATTTTCGAGATGTCCAAGAATGACAAGGGTGAGCCGATGCTCAAACATGCACCGCTCGGAGATGCTTCTCCTGTAGAGGTTCGTGAGGCAGAGTGTGTCGGAGGACCGCTTGCAGTTCTCAATGATTACTACAATGTATATGTGACTTGTCCGGATGATGCACAGTATCGTCTCGACTGGATCAAGGACATTTACACACCGGATATGAAGATGAAGAATGTATATCCGAACGTATTCATGGATACAGAGGATATCGCGGAGCTCTCCGATCTTCAGGCTGATCTGGTTACAGCGATCAACACAACCAAGGCAGACTGGATGATGAACGGTTTCACAGATGCAGACTGGGATAAATACCTCAAAGATCTCGAGGGCTACAAGCTTTCCGAGTATCTCGATATTTACCAGAGAAACCTTGATGCTTTCAACAAAAATTCATAAATAAACAGACAACAAAATCAGGGCTGGCCGGCAACTTCGACCGGCCCTGCATTTTTCTGATCAGGGAGGAACAGATCAGAACTGACCGGAACCCGCAGAACAATCAGGCTTCGACGGAGCGAAAAGCATCGGGAAAGCGAGTTTTGACAGACTGGAAGAGGTATAAGAATAATGGCAAGTCAGATATTAGAAAAAGCAAGAGAATACGAGAGTAAGGCGGCAAAGCAGATCAAAGCGGAAGAACGTCCGGCATTTCATCTGGTACCGCCGGCGGGATGGATGAATGATCCGAACGGTTTCTCCGTCTATCAGGGAAAATATCATCTGTTTTTCCAGTATTATCCGTACGCATCTCACTGGAACGATATGCATTGGGGCCATGCAGTGAGCGACGATATGCTTCACTGGGAATATCTTCCGTGTGCTCTGGCACCGGACTGCGACTATGACAGCTTCGGCGTATTCTCCGGAAGTGCGGTAACTGCGGAAGACGGAAAGCAGCTTCTGATGTATACTGCGGTCAGGAAAGAACAGACAGAGGGGGAAACCCACGAGTTTCAGACACAGGCAGTTGCCTTTGGAGACGGTGTTAACTATGAAAAGGTACAGCAAAATCCGGTCATCGATTCCAATGAGCTGCCGGAAGGCGCCAGCAGAATCGATTTCCGGGATCCGAAAATCGTTCGTGACAAAGACGGAAGTTATACGGCTTACATGGCCAACCGAGCTGCAGATACACTTGGGCAGATTCTTGCATTCCACAGTGAGGACGCCGTTCACTGGCACTTCGCAAATGTGCTCGTGAAGAATGACGGAACCTTCGGGAAAATGTGGGAGTGTCCGGACTTTTTCGAACTCGACGGAAAGCACCTCCTTCTTGTGAGTCCGCAGGACATGGAGGCAACCCGTGATCTGGAATATCACTGCGGCAACGGAACGCTCTGCCTGATCGGAGAATATGACAAAGCCAACGAGGTATTCCATCCGGAGAAGGATCAGAGCATCGATTACGGCATTGACTTCTATGCTCCGCAGACACTTCTGACAGAGGATGGCAGAAGAATCATGATCGGGTGGATGCAGAACTGGGATACCTGTGCAATCCGTCAGCCGGACGCGCCGTGGATGGGACAGATGACAATTCCGAGGGAGATCTTCCTTAAAGACGGCCGTCTGTATCAAAAACCCTCCCGTGAAGTCGACGCACTTCGCGGCAAAAAAACAGAGTACAAAAACGTAACAGTAAAAGACGAGTGTGTCCTTGAGGGAATCAACGGCAGGATCGCAGATATCGAGATGACAATCCGTGCAAAGGACGCAGAAGATCTGTTCCGCAGATTTGAACTTCGTTTTGCACAGGACGACAGATATTTCACATCAGTGAGCTATTGTCAGCATGAGGGCACTGTAAAACTCGACCGCGAATACAGCGGAAGCAGACGCGCGGTTGTGCATCAGAGACATTGTCTGGTACAGCCGGATACAGGAGATATCAAGCTTCGTATTATTCTGGATCGCTTCAGCGCAGAGGTGTTCATCAATGACGGTGAAAAAACCATGACGACCACGTTCTATACGGGGCAGGAGGCGACAGGAATTTCCTTCTTCTGCGACGGAGAGGCAGAGATGGACGTCACAAAATATGAACTGAATATCTGACAGCGGAAAGCCCGCCTTCTTCACACTTATGCGAAGAAGGTCCGGGCTTTTTTGTCTCATAGGAAATTGCTTCGCATTCCCTATGAGACAAAACGCTCCGCTTAGATGCGCAGCTCGCAGATGGGAAGATCGCTTCGCGATTCTGCTCGCGCGCCAAAGTCCTGCAGCGCTCCCCTCGGGAATGAGGGGCTGGGGGAGTCGAAGTCCGCTTGCGGACTTTGTTCCGTGAAAAGAAGTTCGAGGAGCTGTCTTTATATCTCTTAGAGATGTAGAGACAGCTCTTTTATGATATGGTATAGGAGATTTATACTTTCTGTGACTTGACGAATTGAGCTGCATGTTGAAAAACAATAGGGGGAGAGAATTTTGAACGTAAGGGAACGGCTTGTCGCCTACGGCAGAAAAACCATAACGTTGGAGGCTTTTAAGGCGATGATGAACATCGGCGCTATGGATGAGAAAACAGCATATGAGAGAATCTCCGGGCTGCTGGAGGAAGCTGCGCTGGAACCGGTGAAGGCTTCCGGGACAAACGGAAATGTGAGTTATCCTCTCTATAAGAAATACAGGATCCTTTTGAAAATCGATGCGGACGGAGTGCCTATGGAAGAAATCAACCGTCTGCATCCACTGCTTTTACGGAGTGGTTACCTGTCGGCTGAGCCTGCGGTTTTTCAAACATATAAATCAGAGATCCGAAGTCTCAGCACTTACCTGTTCCGGGAAAAGGAGGAGATCTATATATCCAGAAAAGAGCGTTCCTACGAAATCTTCGGAAGGGAAAAGGTGCTGGATGACAGCGGAATAAAGGCTCTTTTGCGGAAGCTCCGGATCACGGAGACGGATCTGAAATTTTACGATACACCGGAGTATTGTTTCCATGATTACATCCCGGTGAGGAAGGAGAAGATGACGCTCCTAATCTGTGAGAACAAGGATATCTGGTTCAATATCCGCAGATGTATGTTTGAGGAGGGGACAGGAAAACTCTTCGACACGGCTCTTGATGGCGTGGTCTACGGGGAGGGAAATAAGATCTCCAACAAAAAAGGCGCTCTGGAAGAGTATGTGAAGTTCATGGGGAACCCGGAGGTGACCCTCCTGTACTGGGGCGACATTGACAGGGAGGGCTTCGATATTTTCCGGAGGACGAGGGTGGCAAATCACGGTCTGAAGATAGAGCTTTTTGTCGCCGGATACAGAACGATGATGGAACGGGCAAGGAACCGTGAGATCGAGGACAGCCCTTCCTCCAGGAAACAGGGAGAGAATTTTGAGGATATCGTCCGTGTTTTTTCCACGGAGGAACAGGATTTTCTGCGGGAAATATTTGAAAGAAACAAGCTGATCCCGCAGGAGATCATAACGTATAAAGATTTGAGAAATGATTGGAGGAAAGAAAATGCTTCGTTCTGATATTAAAGAGATGCTTGCGGACTTTCAGAACAGAATGAAGTTTATCGATATCGTAAGGAGTATCACGGTTACCAGCTACCCGGACGAGATCAAGAAGATGTTCGGGGGCGATTACGATATCATAAACAACCTGGTGGTCGCGGTTCTCCTGTATATCAAAGAACGCACACTCAGCGATATGCAGTCCTGCACACTGAAAGATATCGCCGGTTTTCTCGACAACCTTCTCCCGGTCCTACCCGAAGAATACGAAGTTGATACGTATAAGCTCGCCGGCTTCATTGTCGTAAATATTCTGCAGAACAACGGTAAGCTCATCGAGTACAATACTTTTTTTGCTGACAAAGAGGAATTCAAAAAGATGCCGGTTCGTCTGGTGAATGAGGAGAAGGGCTCCTATCACCTGACAGATGACGTCTTTGATTTCCTGTACCGGTCGAAGGAGATTGAGTCGGAGCTGGACTATTCGGTCACGCGCTTCAAGATGCAGGAGTACATGAAGAGAAAGAATTACTCCGAAGCCCTGTCTCAGAGCAGGGAACTTGTGGCTCGGTTGAGGAACATGAGCCACAGCATGGACGACTTCATTCTTCGCTGCCGGGAGAATATCGCGAAGATCACGGTGGATGAGTATGAACGCATCGTCGGGCAGTTCCGGAATCTGATGTACGATGAGCAGAAGGAACTGGCGGAGATTCAGCAGAATGCCCGCAGAGAGGCGGAGACTATACGGAAAGCTCTGGATCAGGGGGCGGATACGGAAGAGGCGAGAAACAATCTGAAGTCCCTGGAGGAAATCAACAGGAATCTGGATATCACGATTCTGGAGCAGCGGGCGCTCATCAACGCGAAGAGCTCAGTCTCGGAGAGTTACAAACAGATGCTTCGGGACAGCTTTGTAATCAAAAGTTTTGAACGAATGAATTTCGAACAGGATATCATGGTGAAACTGCGAAGAATGGGAGACGGTCTCGGAGATGCTGTCCGCGTCTTCATGGAACCTCTGATCCGGCCGGAGCTTGAGAAGAAGTTCAGCATTGAAAATTTCTATGCGGCCTGCGGAACCATCAGCGAGGAGGAAGAGGACAGCGGATTCAGGATCGAGGACGAGGACAGCAGGGCAGAGGAACTGGCCAGGGAGCGAAATCAGAGATACATGGAAATTTGCACAGCATTTTTTTCCTATCTTCAGAGGGAGGATTCCTTTGAGATCAAGAAATTTATCCGCTCGCTCTCCATGGATGAACTCATGCGGTGGAACAGGGAAAACGCCCTGCCCAATACACTCATGACCATTTATCAGAAAAAGGTGATCGACGTGGAAGCCCTTCATAAAGAAGGGAATCTTCTGGCGAAGGAACCCCTGGGGGAGTTTGATCTTCTCTGGGTTCTGGGGAACCTGCCCCGGAATTATCTGGACATGAAGAAGATTTTGTTTTTTACCTCCGACCGGAAATGTGAGTTTACGGTAGAGGACGGGGATGTGTCCATGACAATCGAAATGACGAATTTTACAGTTGAGGTGGAACGATGAATACAAATGCTCTCAGGCTATACCATGAGCTTATGAAAAAAGGATGGATCGACCGGGACGAAAACAGTGTGCTGTGGAGTTTCGTGGAAGATCCGGAGGCAAGGGACGCCCTGGATCAGATGGGCGCGGAACTGGGCTTCGAAATTGTGCCTGCCCAGAACAGGATCTACATGGTTCCCACACAGGACAATGATCTTTTTCTGAAAAACAACGTGGACTACCGGGCAGATATAAAGGCCGCCAATGATGTGCGAGTGAGGGATTTGTATCTGCTGAACTACCTGGCGATTTATGTGCTGTTTACCTTTTTCAAAGGAGAAGGGGCGGATGCCCTGGTCAGAGAGTTCATCACAAAGGAAGAATTGCTGAAGGAATTCACGAAGCACTGTCTGAACGCAACGCAGAAAGGCGTGGACGGCGAGGAAAAGGCGGAGGATTTCAGCGAGAACTTTTTTATGCTGGCGGAAGACTGGCTTGGTAAAAAGGAAGGTGATCCTTCCAGCAGAAGAGTGGAAGACAGATACGGCGTCATAAACAAGATCCTCTTAAAGTTCCGGGCAGATGATCTGTTCCTGGAAGGGGATGACGGCAGAATCGTGGCCACGAAGAAAACAAAGGATCTGATGCCCTATGTTCTCCGAAAAGAGCGGGTTCAGGTGATCAATGCATGGATAGAGGGGGATGAAAATGCCGCAGATCAATAAGATCAGAATCGTTAATTTCAGTTACAATGACGGAAACCGTTTTATACCCGATGAACTCTATGATCTCTCATCGGGTGACGGCGAGGCGCTGAATTCTCTGTTCAATCTGAACAACGGAGGAGGAAAGACGGTGCTTGTACAGCTGATGATGCAGCCCGTGCATCCAAGAGCCATGGCGGGAGGCCGGCGGATCGAGGACTATTTTGGCCGTCCGGGTGACCACTCCTTCGTTCTTCTGGAGTGGAATCTGGATGGAAGTGACAATAAACTTCTCACCGGAATTGCCATTGCCGGCAGCACCGCCGCAGGCGGCGATGAAAAACAGAGAGGAAATTCCATCCGTTATTATACCTTCAAGACCATCTATGATAATTCCGCTTCCCCTTACAGCATTGCTGCTATGGAGCTGTCCGCAAACGAGAAGGGAAAGTATGTGCCGGCTTCTTTTGAGTATGTCAGAGAAAAAGCAAAAAACAGCAGAGGCATGCTGGAACATTATTCCTCTGACGACAGCGTGAAATGGGCGAAGGAGCTGGCTGCTTACGGGATCTTCCGCTCGGAGTGGGAGACGGTCATCGAGGCTCTCAACAAGGATGAGGGAGGACTGAACCAGTATTTCGACGAGGCAAAAACCTCGGATAAGCTCATCTCGAAATTTTTCATCCCTGCCATCGAGAACAAAATGAAGAGCGCGGAGGCGAAGGGCACAGATTCTTCTCTGGAGACCATGCTGATCAACTACGCGAAGAAGATCTCCGAGAAGGAAAACGTGATCAGGGAAAGAGATACCAACAGGAAACTTCTTGGATCCCTTTCCGGGCTGGAAGAGCAAAGTAGAGAACTGTATAAGTCCGGAGAGGAGCTGGCAGACGGAATCGGAGAAGTCTGCGCCTTCAAGGCTGCTGTGGGCAGAAAAAACGATGAGCTGAGCGAGAACATCTTGAATAAAACCCGCGAGGTTCAGTTGTTGGAAGAGCAGATTCGGCACATCGAACACGAGGAGAGGTCAAAAGAATTTTATCTTGCCGGTGAGGAGTTTGACGCCTCGCATCTGGCTTTCTCCAAGGCAGAACAGGCACTGGAGCAGGCAAGGGAAGAGGAGTCTGCGAAAAAGCACGAGGAAGATGTACTTCAATCAGCAAGACTTCACAGTCAGATTCTCTGCGAAGACAGCGATATTTCTTCCTATAAAACGCTCATAGAAGAAAAAGAGAACAACTCTGAGGATGCGGAGGCGGTGGCAAAGCTGAAGTACTCTGTGTATGTAAAAGCCGGGCAGGAAAAGGCTGAATTGACACAGAAGCTCGGAGAAATGGATCATCAGATCTGTCAGCAAAAAGAAAAACTGCAGGCCGGCAGCGTGGAGCTGGAAAAGAGTGAAAAAGAAAAGGATGTGGTCAGAGAGAACTATGACCGCATCCGCGCGAAGCTGGAGGTTTCCAAAGAGAATACAGATGCCAGGGCCGAGGCTCTGGGGCTGGCTGCCATGCGAATGCTTGACGGTTTTTATTCCGGCAGCGAGATAGAAGAAGAGAGAAAGCAAAAAGAAGAAGAGCGGGAGAAGGTCTCTGCCTCTGCCGCAAAGATCCGTAAGGAGCGAAGTACTCTGGAAGAGCGGAAGAACGCGATTCCGGAGGAACTGGCGGATGTAAAGCTCTCTCTCGGAAAACTGGAGACAGTAAAGAAGCAGGCGGAGGCTGAGCTCTCTCTGTACGGGGAGAGACTTGAAGAACTGGTTCAGATCTGCGACAAATACAGCCTGGAAACTGAGGCTGTTTTTTCCGGCCGGTTAGGTCGGACCCTTCAGGAAGAAACGGAAACTACAGCGGCTGCTGTCCGCAAACAGCAGCAGGACAGACAGTCTCTGGAAGACAGGTTGAAGGCGGCGGGAGAAGGCCATGTACACGTTCTTTCGGACATTATGAAATATGTGATTTCCACGGGGCTTTCTTATCAGACCGGAGAGGAATACCTGACAGCCCTGCTGGAAAATGGAGCCCTCACCGGTGAGAAGGTGGAAGAAATTCTGACTGCTCATCCGGAGTTTGCATTTTCTCTTCTCTTTAACAATGAAAAAGATCTGGCAAAACTCCTTTCCGCAGGAAACGTGGACTGGCTGCCGGCAGCAGTGCCCCTATTTACCATGGAGCAGGTAAATGAACTCATGGAAGGAAGGGGAGACACCGGATCTCATCTCGCGGCCTATGACAAAACATATTTTTCTGACCGGGCCGGCTACTGCGGCAGACTGGAGGCAGAGATCCGGGAGAAGGACGAGCGCCTGAAGCGTCTTCAAGAGAAGCTCTTTGTCTGCGAGGTTGAGAAAAAGCAGGCGGATGATTTTTCATATCCGGAGGACTGGGAAGCTCTGCAGGAGAAAAAAATTCAGGAGCTGCAGGAGCAGGAAGGACAGCTGGAAGAGAAACGTAAGTCACTGGAAGAGGAACTGGAAAGAATAAAAGAGCAGATGATTGCTCTGGAGAAGGAGCTGGAGTCCTACAGGCAGACTCTGCAGAAACTCGAGAAATGGCTGGAATCTTTCGAAGAACTCGAGAATATGTTGTCCAGAGAGAAGGAGTGGTATGACCGGTCTCAGGAAGCATACGGCGCCTTAAAAAAAGCGGAGAACAATTATCTGGCAAAGCAGGAAGAACATAAAAAAGCAGTTGAGGCGCTCTCCGAACTGGAAAATCAGCGCCGTCAACAGGCGGAGTATCTGGCGTACGTGGAAACTGTTCTGGAAAATGTGGATACGGCGAAAGAAACGGAGATTCAGGAGGGTACCCTCGAAGAACTCTATTCCGGCTACCGCACGCTTTCCGGAAACTTGAGTGAAAGTCTGGAACAGCTGAGGCAAAAGCTGGCCGGCGCACAGAAGAACAAGGCAGGATTGGAGAAGGAACTTGCAGATTATGGCTGCGAGCGAACGGAATATGAGGCAGTGCGTTTTTCACCGGAGGCTCTGAAGATCATCCGGGATGCATTCCGGGAAGCTTCGGGGAAGCGGGAAAAGGCGCAGTCCGTGTATGTCGACTGCAATGCCAGAGAGGCTGCGGCAAGGCAGCGGCGCGAAGCTTCAGAAAGATCGCTGGAGGAGTTTGAAGGAGAAGCACTTCCGCAGAACGAAATCGGAGCGGACTTCAAAAAACGTATCAGGGCTGCGAGACAGGAGATCCGGAAACTGGAGGAAACCAGAAATACACTGGGCGAAGAGAAAAGGGCTCTGGAGAGAATCTATGACAGCGTGGGAATCGTCCTGAAACCATATCAGAGTGTTGAAAGAACCGCGACGGTGGAACTCTCCGGAAAACCGGAGGCACAGTGGCAGGGACTCCACGATCACCTGCTTCAGAAGGACGCTGCCTTTAAAAAACTGAAAGAAAAGATGCAGAGAGGCATTCGTGAAATTGTGGGTGAATATCGGAATATTGCCCTCTTTGAAATCGTCAATAAGCTGGGCGCGATCGGTGAGATGCTGGAGGATTCCGGCATCCGCGGGGATCGCCTGTACACGGTCAGTGAGAGCATCGGCGCCATGGTGGCTTCCATAGAGAAGATCAACAGCAAGATCGAGACGGATCTTAAGGAAATCGAGAACGATTTCAACGACATAGTGGATCAGTGCATGAATCAGGGAAAGAGAATGTATCTGGATCTGCGAATGATCGCTGCAAGCTCCAGGGCACATATTTTTGAAGGTAAACCGCAGACACAGATGGTAAAAATGAACCTTCCGGAAGAAAAAGAGATCTCCGAGGAGGCTTCTCGAATATCCATCAGGACAGAGATCGAACAGGGCGCCAATGAGATCCGGGAACTTCTGCGGAACGAAGCGGAGGAAAAACAGATCCGGAAGCGGGCAAGAGCCATCGTTTCCAGTGAACGTCTGCTTCATAAATATATCCGCCAGGAGTCGATCCAGATCAAAGTGTTCAAGATTGATATGAACAGCGCGAATTCCGTGTACAAGCGGTGGGAGGACACCCTGACACAGAGCTCCGGCGCCGAGAAATTCGTGGTTTTCTTCTCCGTCGTGCTGACTCTTATGAATTACACAAGGTCGTCGGCAGGACTTGTGAGCAGGAATACCCGCAGTGTGCTGATCCTGGACAATCCATTTGGGAAGATCACTTCGGCGCACCTGCTGAAACCCATGTTTGATATTGCGAAGCATTTCCACGTACAGCTCATCTGTCTGTCGGACATCAACAAGAGCGATGTCGTGGGCTGCTTTGACTGCGTCATCAAACTGGTGATCAAGGCGCAGAGCCTCTCGAATTTCGAGGTTATGACCCATGAGGGAAATGAGAGAATCGAGCATGGATACTACAAGATTATGAACGGGCAGATGAGTCTGTTCTGATTGCATAAGGCTGTCGTACGAAAAGTGTGCGGCAGCTTTTCTTTGTCTCATAGGAAATTTTATTATCGAAAACGGCATACAGAGTCTGGGGAAGATGTTCCAGAATTTTATTGAGCTTTCCACCTACACAGATCCCGTGCGGGAGAACAATTTTCCACAGGACTGGACCATATACTACTGGGCGTACTGGATGGTCTGGTGCATAGCTGCGCTTTTTTTATCGGAAATATCAGCCGGGGAAGAACGGTGCGCCAGACGATACTGGGGGGGATACGGCTTCGGAGTCAGTTCAACGATCATATCCTTTATTGTTCTCGGAAACTATGGGCTTGGCAAACAGATCGCTGGCGCGGCTGATTTTATCTCCGCATATAAAAAACGGGGATCTTTACGGGCTGATACTGGACATGATCGACACAATGCCGTTTTCGACGGCGATTCTTGTGATTGTGCTGTTGAGTATGATTGCCTTTTACGCCACATCATTTGATTCCATAGCCTACACGGCGGCCTGCTACAGTTACAGACAGATCGGAGAAGAGGAGAGTCCGCATACACTGATAAAGCTTCTGTGGTGTATCCTTCTTATCATTCTTCCGATCGCGCTGGTGTTCTCTGAAAGCAGTATGAACAATATTCAGTCTGTGAGTATAATCTCAGCATTCCCGATTGGTTTGATTATGATAATCATGATATGGGGATTTATGAAAGACGCGGGCTCTTTTCTTTGTTCTGATGAACAGGATCATGAATAATGGACTCGATACAAAAAAAATAAAAAAATGTTGACACTAAGGAAACGCTGTTGTATATTAGAATCTGTTGCGGCGCACGGAACAAGGCAATGCAGCGATGAACATTGACAACTGAACAGTAAAACACATCCTCGAAAATTCAAAAAACATTTTTGAACGATCGATGAGTATTCAACAATTTATTGTTAATACAAATCCTTTAAAACAGTAATAACGGGATGAATTAGCCAAGT
>JAIKXQ010000114.1 GCA_024684035.1 Eubacterium sp.
AAAAACGGAGGCAAGTAAAACTTGCCTCCGGCCCAGAATGTCGTTCCTGCATTTTGACTCCTAGAAAGATTCTAGGTGGGTTACCTCAATTGTACTTTTGCCTTCCGCTGCAAACGACGGCCTGACAGCCATACAAGTATATTGGAATCCCGTTTTAAAGTAAATGTAGGTTCAATATAAACAGGGGATCGACCACCCCAGGAGTTCTTTTGATGCCTTTATTATACTCGGAAATATCTAACATTTCAATTATGAAATGTCATAAGAAAAATTCCTCATTTTGTTGTATGTGACCAAAATGTGACCGATTCGCATATCAGAATATTTTGTATTCAGTAGATATTGGTCATTTTATTTCCGTTCTGAGAATAAACATCAAAGGAGGAGTTCTCACTTCTTGAGATTACTCATATTCTCATCAATATGTGATTTCAGTTCATCGCAGGCTGCCAGGGCTGCCTCGATCTTGTCAAAGAGATCTGTGCACTCAACCGGAACATTGTCCTTGTTCTCGTTGTAGTAGATCCTGCCAAGCTCTGCGTATGCATCGCGGAGCTCCTTTTTCTTCATCTCGAGTTTTGCCTTGGACGATGCTGCGCCGCCCAGATTGACTGCTCCGTCACCGATCATCTCTCCGATCTCACGTGCCTTCTTGGAAAAATCTTCAAACATACCTGTCACTCCTTTCCTGCCGCCTTCTCAGCGGCTGATACAACATGCTCAGCCAGCACAGAGGTCGTCACACTGCCGACGCCGCGAGGTACGGGAGTCAGCTGCGCCACTACAGGCTCCACGGACGCAAAGTCCACGTCTCCGCAGAGTTTTCCCTCTTCGTTGACATTGATACCTACATCTATAACAACCTGTCCTTCACGGACAAATTCTCCATTGATTACGCCGGCATGTCCCGCCGCTACAACCACGAGATCTGCTTCCCTGACAACGGAGGGCATATCCACCGTCTTTGTGTGGCAGATGGTAACCGTCGCATTTTCCTTGAGAAGCATCATTGCTACCGGTTTTCCGATCACCATGCTTCTGCCAACAACTACCGCCTTCTTACCTGCAAGGGGGATGTTGTAATGGCGAAGGATCTCCATGACTGCCTGTGCGGTACAGGGTGGATAGCCAAGTCCGTTTCCGGCAAAAACGCCTGCCATCGAAGCTGTTGTGATTCCATCCATGTCTTTGGCCGGATCCAGTTCCCGGATCACAGCCTCTTCATCGATTCCTTTCGGAAGTGGTCGAAACAGCAATACGCCGTGAACGCTGCTGTCCTCATTTGCCTTGTGAATCGCGTCGATGACATCCTCTTTGCTGCAATCAGCCGGAAGAACAGACTTGCAGATCTTCACTCCAAGCTTTTCACAACGCACTTCCGCGCTGTGTTCATAGGAGAGGTCATCCGGTCTCTCGCCAACACGAATGATGGCAAGCTGCGGAATCACAGCCTTCTCTTTGAGTTTCTCCACACGGGAAAGGATCCTCTCATTAAGATCTGCGTTTACATCTTTGCCAAGCAAAAGTTCAGCCATTGATACTATCCTCCTGACCTTCCATCAGCTTTGCGTGAACGTCGCTGTAGATATGGTCACCCAAAGGACCGTAGATATCCAGCATCTCTTCTGCGTCGCGGTTCAGCTTCGCCGCATAGTCTCTGTCTTTCATATATTTCGTATTGATAAAAACATTCAGTGCCGCTCCACGGAGCGCCGCGCTGCAGATGGCCGCTGCCACTCCTGCGTCACTGACGGCGATGTAGGAGCCCTTGCTCTCAAAGACACCGATCATGGAAATGATATCGCAGATTCTCCGCATGATCCGCATCGGAGCATCACTGGCCTTCTTGAGACACTCTTCCATCACACGGTCTTTTTCCGCGCGCTCTTCTTCCGTGCCTGTGGGCATCTTGTATGCCGCAGAAAGCGGTGCGAACGAATCCGCGTCTTCCTGCACCAACTGCTCAAGATCCTTCTGTACGCGGGTGATCCGCTCCATCAGTCCCTTGATTTCCTCTTCGACATTTGCGTATTTCTTTTTACCTACTGTGAGATTTCCCACCATGTTGCAAAGAGCAGCTCCCAGGGACGCTACCAGAGCAGAAGCTCCGCCGCCGCCCGGAACGGGCGCCTTGGAAGCAAGTAATTCCGTAAAATCTCTGCAGCTCAGATCCATGAGCTGCGAACTGTCCTTTGTCATTGTCATCTCCATAGATGTAGCCACACCCTCATAAGAATCATTTTCTTATCGGCGGGATGACGACCATCTACCATCCTGTTTGTTTATTGATAATACTGTCTTATAGTTTTTTAAAAAAGTCCTGTGATCTTTCCGTTCTCATCCACATCGATGTCCATGGCTGCCGGATGTTTCGGAAGGCCCGGCATGGTCATGATGTCACCTGTGAGAGCTACGATGAAGCCGGCTCCAGCGGAGATCTTCAGATTGCGGACTGTGACCACGAAGTCCTTCGGCGCTCCGAGTTTTTTCGGATCATCCGTGAGGGAATACTGGGTCTTCGCCATACAGATCGGAACATTCTCATAACCCATAGCAGTCAGTTTCTTCGCCTGATTCTTCGCGTTGGATGTAAGCTCTGCTCTCGCTCCGCCGTATACTTTCTGAACGATGGCATTGAGTTTTTCCTCGATGGTGCCCTCCAGGCCGTAGGAGAACTCGAATGCAGAATTATCCTCCTCACAGAGTCTTACCACTTCCTCAGCCAGAGCAAGACCGCCTTCGCCGCCCTTTGCCCATACCTCGGACAGGCATACGTTTACGCCGATCTCTTTACATTTTGCTTCCACGAGATCCAGCTCTGCCTTTGTATCCGTCGGGAATGCATTGATGGCAACCACGCAGGGCAGATGATATACATCTTTGATGTTGCTCACGTGCTTCAGAAGGTTCGGAAGTCCCTTCTCAAGCGCCTCCAGATTCTCATTGTTGAGATCTGCCTTTGCCACGCCGCCGTTGTACTTCAACGCACGAACCGTTGCAACGATGACAACCGCATTCGGTTTCAGACCGGACATACGGCATTTGATGTCCAGGAATTTCTCTGCTCCAAGGTCACAGCCGAAGCCTGCCTCTGTAACGGCGTAATCACCGAGCTTTAATGCTGTTCTGGTGGCGATGACAGAGTTACAACCATGTGCGATATTCGCGAAAGGACCGCCATGGATAATTACCGGTGTGTGTTCCAGCGTCTGCACCAGGTTCGGCTTGATCGCATCCTTGAGGATCGCGGTCATTGCTCCTGCGGCACCAAGATCTCCTGCTGTCACCGGCTGCTCGTCTACGAGTTTTCCATAGGTGTAACCTACGATAATTTTGGAAAGTCTCTCTTTGAGATCCTTCAGATCCTTGGCCAGACAGAAAGCCGCCATAACCTCGGATGCAACGGTAATATCAAAGCCGTCCTCGCGGGGCGTTCCGTCAAGCTTTGTTCCAAGTCCGTCGATGACATTGCGGAGCTGACGGTCGTTCATGTCGACGCAGCGTTTCCAGACAACTTTTCTCGGGTCTATATTCAGCGGATTGCCCTGCTGAATGGAGTTATCTACCATAGCTGCAAGGAGGTTGTTTGCCGCGCCGATGGCGTGCATATCACCGGTAAAGTGAAGGTTGATATCCTCCATGGGAACGACCTGCGCATAGCCGCCGCCTGCTGCGCCGCCCTTTACACCGAACACGGGTCCCATAGACGGCTCGCGAAGAGCTCCCACCGGGTGTTTGCCCAGTCTGGAAAGCGCATCGATCAGACCGATGGACGTGGTGGTTTTTCCCTCACCGGCCGGTGTCGGATTGATGGCGGTTACAAGAACCAGTTTTCCGTTGGGTCTGTCCATGTGATCCATGAGTTTGTCAGAAATTTTTGCCTTGTACTTTCCGTAGCACTCCAGGTACTCTTCGGAAATTCCGGCTTCCTGCGCAATCTCGGTAATCGGCTTCATGACACATTCCTGTGCAATCTCAATGTCTGACTTATAGCCCATCTACATATCCCTCCTGTAAAAAAACAAAGACTCGGACTCCGGGTAATTGTTCATGTTATCAGAGTACAGTTATACCGTGGAGTCATACTCCACTGAATTGTAACACAGTCACAACAGCGATTCCACTTTTTTCAGCAAATTCAAACAATACTGAAACAAGACAAAAAAGAACCGTCCGATGCCCTTGCGACAACGAAACGGTTCCTCTTATTGTCTTTATGCTATTCGTTCGCGCCTCTTCTGAACAAGGATCAAAGCACGGTACGGATTCCTGCCCTGTTCAGAATCTCCGTAACATCCTGCCACTTGTTCATGGCGTAGAGATGGATGCCGTTGACGCCGAGGGAAATGAATTCCAGAATCTGATCCACGGTGTACTGCATACCCTCCTCACGGAACGCGGCGCGCACCTCCGGAAGCTCGTTGCCCTCCGGATCCGTGTCAAACCAGTGATGCGAGAAGATCTCCGCAAGCTTCCTCGGAATCGCGCAGGCATTTCTGGAGAGGCACTGGTTGATGACAGGCTCTTTCTTCAATACAGGCATGATGCCCACATCCACCGGCATGGTGACACCGGCTTTGCGGATGGCGTCATACCAGTATTTAAACTGCTCCATATCATAGGTCAGCTGAGTGATGATGTAGTCCGCGCCCTCGTCCTGTTTCTGCTTCAGATGAGCGATATCTGAAGCCAGGGAGGCGCACTCCACATGACCCTCAGGTGATCCGCTGACGGCAATTTCAAACTTGTCGCCGAACTCTCTGCGGATGAAGGTCACCAGATCCGTTGCGTAGCGGAAGGCGCTGTTTGTTCCATCCCAGCCAAAGGGGATATCGCCGCGAAGTGCGAGGACATGTTCCACGCCGTTATCAAGATATGCCTGAAGCTGTGCGCGGATGGACTCCTTGGTCTGACCGATACAGGTCAGATGGGTCACCGGAACGGTATTCTGATCCGCCTCACGGATCATCTGTACCACCTCCAGATTCCTTCCCACGTTATTTCCGCCTGCGCCGTAGGTACAGGAGATGTACTCCGGATGGAACTGATAGAGATGCTCCAGTGTGTCCGGAAGTTTCGCCATTCCCTTTTCCGTCTTCGGCGGAAAAACCTCAAAAGATACGGTTGTTTTGTCTTGCATGATCGCAGCTAATTTTTTCATTTGTTCCCCCTGCTGTTTTCACTC
>JAIKXQ010000064.1 GCA_024684035.1 Eubacterium sp.
GAGCGACTGACCGGGAAATGACAACGCCGCTCTTACTTCTAAGGGCGGTGCAGGAGCTATTAACGCGGCAACGGCATTTGATAACAGTCATGTGTATAAGACGATATTCACCGGAAGTGCAGCATATGCGCTGCTGGCAAAGAATATGGGGTGGGAATATGATATTTCCCAAATAACAATTCCGTACTTTATGGCATCTGGTACGGGAAGCTCTGATGATAGTGGAAACTATGGGGAGAACGATTATGCCGGTGTTGCACCACTGTTCTCGTCGGAAGAAAATTATAATGGGATAACCGCAGATGTGTTTAAAGTAAGGGGAAGGATTATTGGCGCAGAACACGGCGATATGCTCAGACTTAGTGATGGATATATGACTGCATGGATGCTTTATCAGTTACAAGGGGATGAGGAGGCAGGAACCGTCTTTATAGGTGACAGTGCGGAAATCCTGAACAATCAGGGATGGCAGGATATCGAGAAAAACCGGTAGAACGAAGGCATAGATAGATTGAGAGAGTCGTGTAACAGCGGCTCTCTTTTCATGTACGAGGGGAGGTGGTCATTTGTATCCGGTAAGCCAGGCCTTCTTAAATGCGGTGAAGGCGAACAATAGGAAATACTGCTGGACCGGCAGGATCACAACGACTGCCGGAACGGTCTATGAGTTTGATCAGGATGATATGGTCAAGGGCAGCGGTTATATCACTTCCCAGTGCTGCGGTTCCACGGAGATCGAATTAGGGGTGATATGGCATCAACAAAAGAGTATCTGGACTTTGTTCTGGAGCAATTATCAGAATTGGATGAAGTCAGCAGCCGGGCGATAATGGGCGAATACATTCTTTATTATCGTGGAAGAGTGTTTGGTGGAATATATGATGACAGGCTTCTTGTAAAGCCGGTTCCTGCGGCGGTGAAGCTGATGCCTGATGCAGCGCTGGAGTTGCCTTATGATGGTGCGAAGGAGATGCTTCTGGTAGATAACGTAGATAATCGGGAGTTCCTGTGCGAGCTGGTTCAGCGTATGTGGGAAGAATTGCTGAAGAAGTAAGATTGAAGTAATGACTGCGGTCAGTGGAGATTGATTTCTCTGCTGGCCGTCTTTTTTGTCTTTTTTCGGTTTTTACCGGAATTATCTCTTGATATTGATGAAGAACTACCGGAGTATCAGACAAAGACCGGGCGGACAAGAGTCGGATTTTTACATCAGTGAACCGGACGCAACCATCAGCAGGACAAAAAGGATGAAAAGAAAGATCGCGGCTATGGCGAGGATGAACGTGACCAGATACACAATCGCAGTCACTTTGCTGCCGATACCTCCGTTTGTATATCGTTTGGCCTGTCTGCAGAGGAATGTCCCCGCGATCAGGATGCCGAAGAGGAGCGCGAGAAGTGTACCCAGATAGTAGTTCGCGTTCCCGTCAAACAGAGAGAGTACATAGCGGCTGGCCGGATTGCTAAAGAGTCCGAAAACAACCAGAAGCAGCCAGAATATCACATACAATGCGAAAGCTGCCCTTAGACACAGCTTTCCTTTTTTTCCATTTAATTCCATAATACAAGCCTCATTTCTGTAAAAATTGATTCTCAAGTTCTGCCAGCTTCTCCTCCGCGTTTCTTACCGGAGGCTTTCAGTTCCTCTGTAACAATTCCATGTGCGTGTGCATATGAGTACATTATATCATTCGGTCACGGAGAAAAGTAGAGGTTTGTTACCTGCAGGAGAAATCTGAAAAGATGGCAGGTACAGAAATACTTCCTGAAGATCAGAAGATCTTTTCTATACAGCAACTTAAGGAAAAAGGCTTCTCACAGTATAAGGTCAGTAAGCTGGTCAATGAGGGCTGCCGGGCGATGCTCGAAGCGCTAAGGGAGGACCTGAAATGACAGAACAGAAACGGGAGTGGACATATCAGAAAGAACGGCTGCTTTATAATTATCCTCCCCCGAACATATCATACAGAGCGAAGGCCAGGCTGAACTGTGTCCGGTTTTCCAGCAGGGAGAGATCTTCGCCGATGAGTTCCTCGATCTTGTTGATCTTGTAGTTGGTGGTGTTCCGGTGGACAAAGAGTTCCTTGGAGGTGTCCTTTACGGAGCCGTTGTTCTTAAGATAGCAGGACAGGGTTTCGGTCAGATTGCTCCCGGCTTCTTTGTCATAGCGGAGGATCGGCATGATGGTTTTGTCCAGATAATCATTGATGACGTCCCGGTCCTCGATGCCGATCAGCAGGCGGTACAGGCCAAGATCCGAATAGAAGTATTTACCCTTGAGGACATTTTTTTTCGAAAGTCGGATGATGGCTCTGGCCTGGTTATAGCTTTTATAGAGGCAGCGGATGCTCTTGGTGAGTCTTCCCACGCCCATATCGAAGGGGAGTTTCCCAAGGATCTCCCGGGTTTTGAGCCGGAGGTTCTCTGTGATCTCCCGGAGTTCTTCTTCCGTAACTCCTTCTGTCACCAGCACAATTTCCCCCTCGTTGTCGAAGATGGCCGTCTGCGGATACTTGTACTGCAGGTATGCGCGCATCCTTGTGACGAAGGAGTGATAGTCCGGAGTATCGGTGTCATGGATCTCATAGCCAAGGACGGTAACCGCATAGCACACATTCGAAGAAAATCCGCGGTTGGAGAGCGGGACCACATATAATTCCTGCTGTTCCGGAAAGTGCAGGGCATTCTTGAAGGCACCGGCGATCTCAAAGTCTTTTTGATCGGACTTTGTAATATAGAAACAGAATTTTTTCATGATCTGTGCCAGCTGGATGCGCCAGGGTACTGTGAACAGGGGAAGGCTGTGTTCGTCGCAATACCGGAGGCACTCGTCGTCCACGTGATCCACAAAGGGGCCGGTATTCACGACGATGCCTACAGATTCTTTCTTATGAATGCACTTGATCAGATCGATGAGATGGAAGTTCTCATTCAAACCCAGTCCCGTTGTAAAAACAATTTCTTTTCCGAAGAGGAAGGTGGAAGCCTCCTCTGTCTCTACCATATGGGCCCAGGTCACGTTCTTGTTCAGCCCTTCTTTTCCCGCAAGTAGTACAATGTCCATATTTCTTGTTTCTTTAATTAATTCCGATAACAGTACTGCCATATTTTCACATCCTTAATAAGATCAAAGTCCGCAAGCGGATCCCGCTCTCCCATCCCCTTCACTCCGGAAGGGAGCGAAGCAGGGCTTTGGCGCGCGAGCAGAATCGCGAAGCGAACTTCGTAACTGCGAGCTGCGCATCCCGCGGAGCGTTTGTCTCATAGGGAATGCGGAGCAATTCCTATGAGACAAACAAAAAGGGCAACGCAGTCGATGTGACTACGTTGCCCTTTCATCTATGCAATCACTATAGCACCCGGTGGCAGAAAAAGTCAACCGTTTGTGCTCCGGCACAAGGAAACATGTGTCGGGATCCATTGTATCCCCCTCTCAAAATGAATATACTCACCACAACGAACAAAGTTCGCAGGCAGACGCAGGTGCTGACCGGTGAAATATTTTTACGTTTTCTATACAGGAATGCTTCGTTGCGGATCCGTGTTGAAACGTAACAGGAGCACTTGATTGAGGATACCGAAGGAAAGGATGTGTAAGTGAAATGAGTATGACAGCAGAAGAGATTAAAGAGAATGCGAAAAAATATGTGCTTCAGTCCTGGAGCAGACAGGGTGGATTAAATCCTCTGGCTGTGGAGAAGGCGGAGGGCATTTACTATTATGACTTTGATGGAAACCGGTACAGCGACATGGCTTCCCAGCTGGTAAACCTGAATCTCGGTTATGGGAACGAGGATATCAACGCGGCCATCAAGGAACAGGTGGATAAATACTGTTACATTGGACCATCCATTGCCTCCGAGCCCAGATCGAAGCTGGCAAAGATGATCGTGGATCTTCTCCCGGACACTTTCGGAAAAGTTTTCTTCACGAATGCGGGAGCGGATGCCAATGAGAATGCCATCAAGATTGCAAGGCTCTACACCGGAAGAAAAAAGATCTTTTCCAGGTACAGGAGCTACCACGGATCTTCCTTCGGAGCAGGAAATCTCACCGGTGAGCCGAGAAGATATCCCCTGGAGCCCGGCATTCCCGGCTTCGTCAAATTCTTCGATCCCTACATCTACCGGGAGCCTATTGATTTTGCTTCCGAAGAGGAGGCGACGAAGTACTATCTCACAAAGCTGAGGGAGCAGATCATTTATGAGGGACCGGACAGTGTGGCAGCCATTGTGATGGAGACGATCACAGGATCCAACGGAATCATCATTCCGCCAAAGGGTTACCTGCCGGGTGTGAGAAAAATCTGTGATGAGTTCGGCATCGTCATGATCTGTGATGAGGTTATGGCGGGATGGTGCAGAACCGGCAAGATGTTCGCCTTTGAAAACTTCGATGTGGTTCCGGATCTGGTAACTTTCGCGAAAGGCGTCACCTGCGGATATCTTCCGCTGGGAGGTGTGGCCGTATCCAAAAGAATCGCGGAGTACTTCGACGACCATCTGCTCTCCTGTGGACTTACCTATTCCGGACATCCCCTTGCCTGTGCCGCCGGCGTTGCCTGCGTGAACTACTATACGAAGGCGGACATTCCGGGTAATGTCAACAAAGTCGGAAAAGTTCTGGCGGACATTCTGGATGAATTCAGGGAGAAGCACAGCTGTGTGGGCGATGTGAGACATATCGGTCTGTTCTCCTGTGTGGAGCTGGTGAAAGACAAAGCTACCAAAGAACCTCTGGTGGCATACGGAAAGGATCCGGAGGGAATCATGCCGAAGATTATCGGTTGGCTCAAGGAGAAAAAATTCATGACCTACTCCCACGAGAATATGATCTTTATCTGTCCGCCGCTGATCATCACAGAGGAGCAGCTCCGGGAAGAACTGGCGAAACTCGATGAAGTGCTGACGGTGGTTGACGATACATTCATTTGACCGGGAAGGTGATTCATATGGCTCATTTTTCAATACCTGCCCATGTGCTGCTGGGAAGCAATGCACTCGGTGAGGCGGGAAAACTGATCAGGGAACTGGGAAAAAAAGCGCTGATCGTAACGGGACCCCATGTGGGGAAATCCCCGATGGTAGAAGAGTTGAAAGAGACTCTTTCCAGGCTGGGACTGGCTTACAGTATCTACGATGAGATCAGCGGAGAACCCACCGACCGGATGGTTGAGGAGGGAGTGAAGCGGTACAGGGAGGCGGACTGTGATTTCCTCATCGGCATCGGCGGAGGAAGTCCTCTGGATTCGGCAAAAGCCATTGCCGCCATGTCGGTATCGGAAGGAAAAATCGCCGACTACATGGGAAAAGAGATCGCCGGTGATCTTCCACCTGTGGTGGCGATCCCAACTACGGCGGGAACTGGTTCGGAGGCCACAAAGTTCACGGTGATCACGGATACAGAAACCGGGGTGAAGATGCTTCTGAAAGGAGAGGCGCTGATTCCGAAGATTGCGATCCTGAATCCAGAATACACCATGGATATGCCGAAAGCGGTGACCGCAGCCACGGGAATGGATGCCTTCACACATGCGATCGAAGCCTATACATCCGGACGGGCGTCAGAACTCACCGATGTCTTCGCCGTATCGGCGGTAGGGCGGATCTTCACCTACCTGCCGCTGGCGTACAAAAACGGCTTTGACGCGAAAGCCAGAGCTGAGATGCTGCTGGCGGCCTATGAGGCCGGGGTGTGCATCAACAATTCCAGCGTGACCATTGTCCACGGCATGAGCAGACCCATCGGAGCGCTTTTTCATGTGCCGCACGGCATGAGCAACGCGATGCTTCTGGAGGGCGCTCTTGGCTTTGTCCTGGACGGAGCCTATGAGAGGTTCGGAAGACTTGCCAGAGAAACCGGCATTGCCGGCTGGGAGGAAAGTGATGAGATGGCCTCGAAGAAACTGATGGAGGCGATCGCGGAACTATGTATCGAACTTGCGATTCCATCATTGAAAGAATACGGCATCGATGAAAAGGATTACATGAAGGCCATTGATAAGATGGCGACGGATGCCATTGCCTCGGGAAGTCCGGGGAATGCCATCAAGACAGTGACAAAAGAAGACTGTATGAGGATCTACCGGGCAGTCTTCGACTGACCGGTATAAATCAAATACAGGAGATATCAGGGACGGCAAAGGCGCTGCAGATAAAAGCAGGTCTTTGTCTATTTTTATCTCATAGGAGATTGCTCCGCAATCCCTATGAGACAAAAAACGCTCCGCGGGATGCGCAGCTCGCAGATGGGAAGATCGCTTCACGATTCTGCTCGCGCGCCAAAGTCCTGCGGCGCTCCCCTCAGGTGTGAGGGGCTGGGGGAGTCGAAGTCCGCTTGCGGACTTTGTTCTAGGGTGCCATGGCCGCTGGAATGGCATAGGTGAGGCATCACTGAAGTTGACGGTTCGAGTCCGTCTGGTACCGTTCAAATCCACGGAACAAAGGAGGGATAGGAAAAAAGATGGCAGAAGAAAAAGAGAAAGCGAATGATCTGATCGAAAAGATCAGGAGCTACATTTCATCGATCCGGTACGGATCCGTAAACATCATCATTCAGGATGGCCGGATCGTGCAGATCGATAAGAACGAAAAAATCAGATTATAAATCGGTTCAGGAACTGACCGGACAACCGGAGGTTCAGGAAAGCAGATGATGTGAACAGATACATCCGTTTTCCTGAGCCTCCGTTTTTTATCACCAATAACCTTTAGGCCAGGGAAGGCGAAACGGAAGATGGGTGAAGCTGAGTTCCATTCTAAAGAGGATACAAAATCAAGAATATCAAAAAGGAGAAAAAATCTTATGGGAAAATTATTTACTTCAGAATCAGTAACAGAAGGACATCCGGACAAAATCGCAGATCAGATCTCTGACGCGATCCTCGACGCGCTGATCGCGCAGGATCCGTACTCCAGAGTTGCCGCAGAGACAACCGTAGCAACCGGCCTTGCTCTTGTGGTAGGCGAGATCACAACAAAGGCCTATGTAGACATTGCAGGTATTGCAAAAGAGACCATCCGCGAGATAGGATACGTGGACAATACAGATGGCTATAACGCTGATTCCATTGCGGTACTTACCTCCATCGATGAGCAGTCCGCGGATATCGCCCTTGGTGTGGACAAAGCCTTCGAATCCAAACAGGAAGGAGCAACAGAGGATTTCGGAACAGGTGCAGGTGATCAGGGTATCATCTTCGGATATGCCACAGATGAGACTCCCGAGTATCTGCCGCCGGCCATTTCATTTGCCCACCGTCTCACCAGACAGCTGACAAAAGTGAGAAAGGACGGAACACTTCCTTACCTTCGTCCGGACGGAAAATCACAGGTTACTGTCGAATTCGCGGAGGACGGCCAGACAGTTAAGAGAGTGCACACCATTGTCATCTCCACACAGCATTCCGCAGAGGTAAGTCTTGAGCAGATCCGTGAGGACATTATCAAATATGTCATCAAACCGGTGATCCCGGAGGAACTTCTGGATGAGGATACCATTTACTACGTAAATCCTACCGGTAGATTTGTCATCGGCGGACCTCAGGGGGACGCGGGACTTACCGGAAGAAAGATCATCGTGGATACCTACGGTGGAACCGGACGTCACGGCGGCGGAGCATTCTCCGGAAAGGATCCGACAAAGGTTGACCGTTCTGCAGCCTATGCAGCACGTTGGGTGGCAAAGAACCTGGTAGCTGCAGGGGTTGCAAGACGACTGGAGGTGGAACTGGCTTATGCCATCGGCGTTGCAAAACCGGTATCCATCAGCGTGGATACCTTCGGAACAGGAACAGTTGAAGATGAGCAGATCGTTGAGATCATCGAGAGAGTCTTTGATCTCCGTCCGGCAGCCATCATCGACGCCCTTGATCTTCGAAGACCGATTTACAAACAGACCGCTGCCTACGGACACTTCGGCAGAACAGACGTGGATCTTCCCTGGGAGCATCTGGACAAAGTGGATGCGATCAGAGAACTGATTGAGGAAGAGAATATTGAGCAGAAAGAGCTTGCAGTATAAAAGAAGAAACACGGATGAACCGGTGTTTTCCTGAATATTCCGCAAAGACTCTCCGGTCAGAGTTGCTATTATCGGCAGACTTCCCCGGAGGGGGCGGGATAGATAAAAAAAGAAAAGCGGAGGGCAGAAGGCTCCCGCTACAGAAGAAAGGGACGATACGATGGCAGAAAAGATTGGTAAGCATATAGCAATTTACGGAAAGGGTGGAATCGGAAAATCCACAACAACATCAAATATCAGCGCAGCGCTGGCGGAGGCAGGTTACAGAGTCATTCAGATCGGCTGTGATCCGAAGAGTGATTCGACCAACACCCTCAGGGGAAACAACTACCTTCCCACCGTCCTGGACAGTCTCCGGGAAGGAAATAAGATTCATCTGGATGATATTTCAGTGAAAGGATTCGGAGGAGTCCTCTGTATCGAGTCCGGAGGACCGGTACCCGGCGTGGGTTGTGCCGGCCGTGGAATCAATGCGGCAGTGAATCTCCTTCAGGAGTTAAACCTCTTCGAGGAATTCAAACCGGACTACGTGCTCTACGATGTCCTTGGTGATGTTGTCTGTGGCGGTTTTGCCGTTCCCATCCGCGATGGAATCACGGACCGTGCCTACGTGGTAAGTTCATCGGATTTCATGGCGCTCTATGCGGCCAACAATCTTTTCAAGGCCATCAACAAGTATGCGCCCACAGGTGGTGCCAGGCTGGGCGGCGTCATTGCCAACAGCATGAAGCCGGGATATCACCGGGAAATTGTAGATGACTTCGTGGAAAAAACGGGTACGAGCATAGCAGGCTATGTAAACCGCTCCATCGATGTTCAGCAGAGTGAGCTCTACGGAAAGACCGTCATTGAGGCAAAGCCAAAGAGCGCACAGGCGGACATTTACAGAAATCTCGCGAAGTATATCGCGGAGAATGAGAATCTTGTCGTTCCAAGCCCGTTGGGTTCTGCGGAGCTTCGGGACTGGGCCAGAAACTGGGGAGACAGAATCTACGATATCGAAAGTGGCGTGATCGGTACAGCGGAAGCGATCTAAAGCGAGAGCTGCAGACGGACTTTGGTACCGTGCGTGCTCCCTTTGGGTAATGAGAGATTAGGGTAGTCGAAGTCCGCAGGCGGACCTTGCATATAGTAAGGAGATGATCAATATGAGTTTTTTAGAGGAAAGAAGAGCACTGACCAGAGAGAAAAGGCTCAGCTCCCTCAGCCACTTTCACGGAACTCTGGAGGGACTTCTGGATGAAGCCTCCGGAACGGAAATCCGGCAGAGGATCCGGACATTTTCCCAGATCCATTCGGATGAGATCCTGTATGCCTTTGATGTTCTCTCGGAGATCAGGGACGCGGCCATCATCGTCAACGGATCGGTGGGCTGCGGTGCCCTGGGAATTTCCAGGGACGATCTGCGGGGATTCAGTTGGTTTTCCACAAATCTGGTTGAGAAAGATACCATTCTCGGGGGAGATGACAAGCTTCGGGAGGCGATCCTGAGAACGAATGAGGAAAAGCATCCGAAGGCGATCTTCATTCTGGGAACACCGGTAGTTGCCATCAACAATGATGACATCAATTCCGTGATTCTGGAGCTGGAGGATGAACTGGGGATTCCCATCATCAGCATCTACACGGATGGATTTAAATCGAAGACGCCGGTCACCGGCTATGATATCGTGACCCACAGTCTTCTCAAGTATGTCGTAGACAAAAACGTGGATCTGAAGAGAGATTACATCAATGTTGTTTCTTTTTCCGAGAGTATTGAGGACGTGGCTTCCATTGCAGAGATTCTGAACGAATTGAAGATTTGTTTCCAGATCATCCCGAAGTTTTCAAGTATCGAGGAGATCCGGAGAGCGTCGAAGGCAAGAGCCACGGTTGTTCTGAATCCGGAGGAGGGGGACTATCTGGCGAGAGAGCTGGAGGAAGTATTCCAGGTGCCCTACATTGAGAGCGAAGCGCCCATCGGCTTTCGGGGAACAAAGAACTTCCTGCTGAAGCTGGGAGCCTTTCTCCACATCGAGGAAGAGGTTTGCCGCTACATCGACGAAGCGGAGGCAAGAATCTCCGAACACTTTGTCAGCAATATCCTGGAAGGCAGAAATGTCTTCGTAGACGCTTCCCTCAGCAAGGTATATGGATACGGAAGACTCCTCTCAAATCTGGGAGGAACCGTCGTGGGCTTTGCTTCACCCTTTGTGGATCTGGAAAACCGAAAACAGCTGAAGCGTCTCGATTTTCTTCAGAAGAGTGCCATTGCGGTGATCGGGAATGGACAGCATTTCGAAAAGGCCAACGAGCTGGCAAAAAACAGCATCGATATTTATTTCAGTGAAAATGTCGGAAACTCTTTTGTCACGGACGAAGGAGCGGTGGTGGTGTCCACCAGAAACCGGGTGACCTACGGCTTTAGAGGGGTGGATGTTATCATCGCATCGATCCGAAGGGCACTGAGGAATCAGGGCAGAAATACAGATACCAGCAGCTACAAAGACAGCTTTAAGCGTCGCAGCGGTAACTGGTATGTAAAACAGGAGGTGAGCTGATGTCGAGTGTAATAAAGAACCCGAGAAACGGCTGTGCTCTCCACGGCGCCCTGCAGACAGTTCAGGAGATCGAGGGTGTTGTACCGGTGGTGCATGCAAACGCAGGCTGCGGCGTGATCAATTATCTCGCGAACCGGACCATAGGAAACGGAACCGGAAGATACAGCGGTTACAATGTACCGGGAACTGCGGCTCAGGAGAGACACGTTATCTTCGGTGGAGCTTCAAGGCTGCGTGAGCAGATCAAGAACACCATCAAGGTTGTAAAAGGAGAACTGTATGTGATCCTCAACAGCTGCGAATCGGCCATGGTGGGAGATGATGTGGACGCCATGACAAGAGAGATTGTGGAACAGGGAGAACCGGTGGTGGACACTCTGATCGCCGGTTTCAACGGCGGAAGCCATTACGGGTATGAACATGTGCTCACAGACATACTCAAAAGCATAGACGGCGTAAAGCGAAGTGAGAGAGAGACGGATTCAAAGCTCATCAATATCTTCGGTATCGTTCCGGAAAAGGATCCCTACTGGCAGGGAAATCTGGAAGAGATCGCAAGGATTTTTGAAGGTGTAGGATGGAAAGTAAATCTGTTCTTCGGCGTCAGCGGAGGCGTCGGCGATCTGATCCGTGCGAAAAACGCGGCTGTGTCGGTGGTGTTCAGCAGGTGGGGAGAACTTCCGGCAAAGCTTCTGGAGGAAAAGTTCGATATCCCCTTTGTACTGGAGAGTTCCCTTCCGGTCAGTGTCAGGGATGAGGTGGATCTCATCCACAGGGTGGCCGAATATGTGCCGGTGGATCCGGCGCTTCGGGAGAGTTTTCTTCAGAGGGAGGCGGCCTACCAGCAGTATTATACGCTGAGGATCCGGGATGACATTTTTGAATATGATCTGGGCAGGCGGACGGTGATCGTCGGTGACGAGGAGCAGGTGATCCGTTACGGCAAGATCTTTAAAGAGGTGCTGGGAGCCAGAGTGGTGGCCGCTGTCCTGACCGATGCTCTGAAGAAAGATGAAGAGCACGAGACGGATAATACAGAACTTCTTGCCTCCATCGCGGAGACGGTCCACATCACATCGGATGAGAAGGATATTGAGGATATTATAAGACAGAGCAGAGCGGAAGTTGTCGTCGGCAGTACACTCGAGGCAAACATCACAAAGAAAAGAAACCTCTCTTTGCTGGCGCTTAGTTATCCTGTTTATCATCATGCAATCCTAAATCAGGCAACCGCAGGAGTACGCGGACAGATCGGGGTGTTGCAGAAATATATATCTACTGTAAAAAGAAATGATCAGCAGAAAAAAGAGGAATTGTTACGATTTGTGCGAAATGCAAAAGGAGGAGAATGATGTCAAGAGCAATCACAAGAGAGGAACTGTATCAGCAGCTGGAACTGGATAACCGTATCACAAACGAGGGCGTTTACATCAGCCCCGAAGTTGTTTCAACCCTTGATTTCGATAATCACGTGCAGGAGCAGATGCGAACCTGTTTTGACATGAACCACGAGACCTACACGCAGACAAAGCTTCCGACAGCGATCCGTCTGGACAGCAACTACCGGATCCGCTTTTCCTACAAGAACGGAGCACCCTTCTCCATCGAGCATGAGAACGGGAAGTACTACCTCGTAGAAAAAGGAAATGCTATCAGCGAGGTCACTTTTGTGGAAAAACCGAAGTTCTACAACTTCAAGACTTCTGACGGTATCGATATGAAAACCATCGCCAACGAGGTTGGCAAAACAAAGGTCACCGTTGCCTACAGCAATGAATGCGCGCTCAAGGACAAAGGCCTTGACTGCCGGTTCTGCAATATCAACGCCACCAAGAGCCGCTTCGCGGATCTGCAGGGAATTGCGTGGAAGACGCCGATCCAGATTGCAGAGACCTATGCCAAGGCGAGGGAAGAGGGCTATGAGGCCATCACCATCACCGGTGGATTTGTTCCTGAGCGACGCGAGGTTGAGTACTACATCGATGTGGCAGAGGCTATTCAGGATGCTACAGGACTTGAGGACTTCGGCGGTACAGCCTGTGTAGGAGCCCCCAGTGATCTGGCAGTTATTGAGAAATACAAAGAAGCCGGCTATCGTGCTATTTCCACGAACCTGGAGATCTGGGATGAAAACTTCTTCAAGACGATCTGCCCGGGCAAGGATCAGATCTGCGGTGGAAGACAGAACTGGATCAATGCGCTGAAGAAAGAGGTAGAAGTCTTCGGAAGAGGAAATGTGCGCTCCTTCTTCGTTGCCGGAATTGAGCCGAAATCCACCTTGCTGGATGGACTTGAGTATCTCACCGAGCTTGGAGTTGTGGCGATTCCGCTCCACTGGACACCGAATCCCGGATCAGATCTTGAGGGACACCGTGCTCCTTCACCGGAGTGGTATTATGACCTCTATCAGAAGGCATATACTCTGCTTCGCAAGAACGGACTTACCCATCAGGATCTGTACAATTCAGCGAATGTTGAGAACTCCATTTTCGACTATTTCTATGATCTGGATGGTGATCATCTCACCAATCCGAGACATGAAGCCGATCGTGTTCACTTCGTGGAAGAAGAACAGATCAAAGCAGAGAAAACTGAAAAGACAGCATAACTGACCAGAAAACTGGAGGTTCTCCTTACAAAGGGAACCTCCTCTTTTTTAGATACAGGAGATTGCGGACTTTGATAAAAAAAGGGGGAAAACGATATGATGAAAACAAAGAGAATACAGAAATGGCTGGCAGTTGCACTTGGACTTGTGATGACAACCGGTGTTGCAGCCTGCGGTACAAACGTGAGTGGTCAGAGTCAGGCTGAACCTGCAGAGCAGAAGGCCGCGACCTCATCAAAAGAAGATACAAAGAAGGAAGAGAAAGGGGAAGAAGTTCTCACAGCTGACAACTTTAACATCGATGATGTGAAACCCTTCACCATCCGTGTGGGTGTAAACTCCGGCGACGATAATCAGTATCTGAAGATTCTGGATGACCACACAGGCTTCCTGAAGGACCGTGGTATTGACCTTGTGACAACGGAGTTTGCCGCAGGAATCAACACGATCGACGCCATCACAACCGGACAGCTGGATGTAGGTCTCTTCGCGGACTATGCGGGTGTAAATCGAATCGGAAATACTCTTGCGGACACAGAGCTCAGAGCTTTTGCTACGATCAAACAGACAACGGCCTATGATCTCTGGGTAAATCCGGAAACCATCAAGGAACCAAAGGATCTGGAAGGTAAGATCGGTATCTCCCAGGCGGGCGTAGTCTTTGAGTATGAGTATGGAAAACTTTTCCAGACCTATGATCTGGACAAATCAAAGATAGAGATTGTCAATGTACAGAGTGTACAGGAGGCGCTTTCCCTTGCGGCTACCGGTGGAGCAGATGCTTACTGGACGCATCAGAAAAACGCGCAGAAATTTAAAGAAGTGGGCTGGGAGCCCCTGGTAAACATCGCGGATATCGACGCAACCATGTACACCTTCCTTGTGGCAAACGATTCTTACCTCAGAGAACATCAGGCAGAGGTTGCCAAGTTCCTTGCAGTGAGTGAAGAAGGCTTTGCCTACATCACGGAGCACCTGGATGAGTTTGCCGACTGGGTAGAGGCCGATATCGGACTTGCGAAAGATATCGTGAAAAAAGGCTGGGAGACAGAGTCCCACGGCTATACCTTCAAACAGGAAGCCTATGAAGATCTGGATAAAGTAGAGAAATGGTGCGCGGAGAATGGAAACTTCCCGAAAGCCTATGATGTGGCAGACTTTATCAATACAGATGCTCTTGCCCTGATTCATCCGGATCTGGTTACCTGGTCCGCAAAATAGGAGGTGCCTATGAACAAAGCTGTAGTAAAGATCATCAAGAGCGGAATCATTTCATGGATCGTTCTGTTTATCGCATGGGGAGTGATCTCCCTCTTCTACACAGATTCCTTCTTCCCGAGTCCGGCGGAAACCTTCGCCGGATTCAAGGAAATCCTGCTGAACGGAAAGCTCTGGGAGGATATCAGTATCAGCGTACAGAGAGTATTGCTTGGATGGAGCCGGGCCCTTCTCATCGGTATTCCGGTTGGTCTTCTGATCGGACGTTTCAAGATCGTGAACTGGTTTGTGGAGCCCTTTGTGAATTTCTTCCGGTTTGTTCCTGCCATTGGATTTCTGACCCTCTTCCTCATGTGGTTCGGTGTCGGTGAGGAATCGAAGCTGATCCTGATCACCTACGCATCCATTTTTCCTGTTGTGATCAATACCATCGCCGGTGTAAATACCATCAACCCGGTGAAGTATCAGGCGGCAGAAT
Source organism: Eubacterium sp. (assembly GCA_024684035.1). Lineage (GTDB taxonomy): Bacteria > Bacillota > Clostridia > Lachnospirales > Lachnospiraceae > Bilifractor. Next base: position 14,870 of record JAIKXQ010000064.1, read on the forward strand.
CCCTGGGAGCAAACCGGTTCCAGTCCTTCCTTACGGTTACCATTCCGGGAGCCGTGCCGAGTATTCTGACCGGGGCAAGGCTGGGACTGAGCACGGCCATTATCTCCATCGTCGGAGCAGAGATGCTGGCAGCTAACAGCGGACTCGGGTATCTGGTTTATACGTCCAGGCTCTACTACAGAACAGACTGGATCTTTGTTGGAATCGTTACGTTGGGAATTCTTGGATTTTCGGCAGACAAAGCCCTTCGCTTTGTCGCAAAAAAATCACTGAGACATTACGGAGTCACCGGATGAAGATGATCCCCGACCGGGAATCATCTAAGGTGATCAGATAAGGAGGTGCCTATGGCAGCAAGTACAAAAATCAAAATCGAAAATGTATCAAAGAAATATGATGTGGAGAACAAGGCTCTCCTTTTTACAAAGGGAAACAGCGCCCACGACAATTTTGTGGGACGTGAGACTGCCTATGTACTTAGGAATGTAAATCTGGAGATCAAAGAGGGTGAGTTCCGGATTTTCCTGGGAGCCAGCGGCTGTGGAAAGACAACACTACTCAATATTATTGCCGGATTCCTGCATAAAACCGATGGATCGGTGAAGCTGGATGACAAGGAAATTCATGGCCCCGGAGCAGAGCGAGGGGTTGTGTTCCAGAACGCGGATTCAGCGATTTTTCCCTGGTTGACCGTGCAGAAAAACGTGGAGTACGGACTCAGGATGCGGGGAGTGAAAAGGGCGGAGCGAAGAAAAGCTGCCCTGGAGGCTCTGGACCTGGTAGGTCTGAAAGGGCATGAGCAGAAGTATCCGGATGAACTCTCCGGAGGAATGAAGCAGAGAGTACAGATCGCCAGAAGCATCGCTGCCAATCCCGAGGTTCTGATCATGGACGAGCCCTTCGGAGCTCTGGACGCTCAGACCAGGAGAACCCTTCAGGATGAGCTGATCAGCATCTGGAAGAAGACAGGAAAGACCATTCTCTTTGTAACTCACGATATCGCCGAGGCCGTATATCTGGGTGAGAAGATCAGCATCTTCTCCGTGGCACCGGATGCCTCTATTGTAGAGACACTCGATGTTCCTTATCTCTATCCGAGAGATATCAACAACACCAAGATCGGAGACTTTGTAAAGCTGACGACTGAGAAACTGGAAGACGCGATCCGCTCTTCCAGGGAGGCTCACCGGAAAGCTGAACTCGAACGCGGTATCCGGATCGGAGGAGAGACGGAAAATCTGAATGAGAAAAAAGCAGGTGAGACCCCTGGTTACGATTCCGTTTACACAACGAGTGAGAAGGAACAAAGACGGTCGATTGCTGTCTGAGACATGTAAACTTCTCAGGCAGGTGACATTCATTTAGAAGAAAGAAGGAATGAAAATGGCAGAGTTTAATACAATCCGGCAGTATCTCTATGATAATAAAAGTCTTGTACTGGCTACCGTGGATCCGGCCGGGGATCCCCAGCTTCGTCATATCGGTGCATACAATATTGTAGGAAAGGATATTGTTTTTCTGACATCAGCGGATACGGAAAAGACTAAACAGATCGCCGCCAATAACAGTGTGGCGCTTCTCTTCCAGCATGAGGGACAGCAGTCTCCGAAAAATATTACGATCTACGGACATGCGAAGGTACTCGATCCGGCTGCAGCCGAGGCGGCCTCAGAGCTGATCCGTCAGAGACGACCCCAGATCAAGTATGATCCGGATGTAAATGTAATCTACAAAGTTGAGACGGATGCAGTGAAAGTGCTGGATTTCTCAGCTGAGGTAAAGCAGAAGGTATACACAGCCGCGCAGTTGGCATAAAGCGAATGATGATTTAATAAAGGAGAAAGCTATGAGCAATGTACTGGTGGTCAGCGCACTTCCGGAGGAGACGGAATATATCGCCGATTATGTGAAAGGTAAGCCGCAGTGGGAACAGCTTGGGGAAGACCATTTCCGCAATGTGGAAAAAGATGTGAATATACGGGTGAAAGTCCTGGGCGTGGGAAAAGTAAACGCAGCTTTCGGCACCGCGGACGGGATTCATGAGGCAAACCCGGATCTCATTGTCAATATCGGTGTGGCCGGCGGTCTTGCCGATGATCTGGACCGCGGATCCGTTGCCATCGGAACCGACTATGTGCAGGTGGATCTGCACACACTTCTTCCGGAAAATGAACCGGAGATCGATCCCACCCGAAAAGAAATCGTAGACGGACTGAAGAAAATTGCAGACGAAAATGGCATTCACTCCCGGGCAGGACGGATTGCCACCGGAGATTTTGTTCTCTTTGAAGCAGATAAGAGAGAGCATATCAAAGCAGAATTTGATCCGATTGCCTTTGATATGGAATCTGCTGCAGTGGCCCAGGTAGCTACAGCCAAGGGCATCGATTTTGTTTCCATCCGCAGTTTCTCGGACATGGCCAATACAGATACCATCGAACAGCTTTCGGATAAGAAAGAACTGGATGAAGATGAGAAAAAGCTTCGCAGGGATGTATTCCGTGCACCGGCGAAACTGATTATCGATTACCTGGCCTGAGAGATGGATAGGGGGTTGTTTTAAGATGAAACGCGATATGACAAGGGGAAATGTTACCACTGTCCTTCTGTGGTTTATCCTTCCCCTTACGGCAGGGAACATTCTTCAACAGCTGTACAACATCGTGGATACGTTCATTGTGGGGCATTACTTGGGAAGTAATGCCCTTGCGTCTGTGGGGGCGGTTTCAAACATCATCTTTCTCTTCAATGCGGTGATGATCGGATTGAAAGCCGGTATTTCCGTCATTGCATCCGGAGATTTCGGAAGAAAAGATTATGGGGCGTATGAAGAAACCAGAAAAGCGGCCCGGGTTCTGATCGCCGCCGGCATCATTCTCACCCTTCTGATTGGTCTCGCGGGAGGCGGGCTGATCATGAAACTGATCCAGGTACCGGAGGGAATCCGGGATTCGTCTCTTCTCTATTTCCGGATTATCGTGCTGGGTTATCCCTTCCTCTTTCTGTTTAATTACGGAAACGCCCTGATGCAGTCCATCGGGAATTCCAACATCGTATTTGCGGCGCTCGCCAGCAGTACGGGCGTAAATGTGGTGCTGGACGTGGTTTTTGTACGGTATCTCGGACTCGGGGTAGCCGGTGCAGCTCTGGCCACGCTGGCCGCACAGGCCGTTCTGGCTGTGGTTATCCTGGTGAGACTCAGAACCAGCCGGATGATGCGTGAACTTCAAAATCTCCGGACGTCCGTCAGGTCAGAGAACAGAGAGCGAAGCCTTAATCATTCGATGGGGTGGCAAAACACCGGATCAGGAAACAGATTCCGGAAAAAGGTGCGGGAAATCCTGCAGGTGTCCATTCCCTCCATGCTGCAGCAGGGAATTCTGGCTATAGGTGTAGTCTCCATCACTGCACTGATCAACAAGTGCGGCACAGAGATGATTGCAGGCGTGGCAATTTCCGGAAAAATCGAGGGGATCGTATCCATGCCTGTGGTTACCATAGGAGAAGCCCTCGCTGTTTTTACCGCTCAGAATCTGGGAGCCGGCAGGAGCGAGCGAATTGCAGAAGGATTGAAGAGCGCTGTCAAAGTCTGTTCGGTTCTTGCCATCGGCCTCACTGTAGTGGTTGTTTTCCACGGGCGTTATCTGATCAGTCTCTTCCTGGATGCCTACGATCCACTGATCATTGAGAAAGGGTATCGGTACATGATGTCCATCATGATCATGATCTTCTTTATGATTCCTTTCCGCTGCCTGATCGGCGTCTTCACCGGCATGAAGAATATGACTGTCGTACTTATCAGCTTTGGTCTCAATATTGTGGGCAGGGTAACCAGTGCCTATATCCTCTATCCTTTCGCAAAGGAATTTGCCGTTTACTTCGCAAATCCCTTCAGTGTGCTGGTGGGCTCCCTCACGGTGTTCTTCTTTTATCAAAAATCTTGCAGAAACCCCCTACCTCAAAGCGTAGCGTAGGTAGGGGATGAATGCGTTTGCTTAAAAAAGATACAAGAGACTGATAGCTTAGCTATTGGTCTTTTTTAAAGCATCTACGCTTTACCAGAATGATATATTTTCTAACAAAATATATGATATAATATACTTACAGGAGTAATCCGAGTCTTATGAAAGGAGAAAACTGTATGTATCTTACTGTAAAGCAGCAGGTGAAGCACTTGTCAAAGGACGATTACATTTCAATAAGGGAATTGTCCCATGCAGCGAAAAATCTTACCAATGAAGCCATCTATAATGTAAGGCAGTATTACTTTACAGAAGGTAAGTTCTTAAAATACGAAAAGAACTATGCCTTGCTAAAGAACAGCTCTAATTACAGAACATTAAACTCAAATATGGCACAGCAGATTCTTAAAGAAGTAGATGGTAGCTTCAAGTCATTCTTTGGCTTACTTAAACTTGCAAAAAAGGGTAAATACGCTTTTAAGGACTGTAAACTGCCGCATTATCTTCCAAAAGACGGCTATACAACACTTGTCATTGGTTTTGTAAGGCTTAACGGGAATAAACTGATACTTCCGTTTTCAAACAGCTTTAAGAAAACCCACAAGCCTGTTGAGATCACAATCCCGCCCATACTGCTTGATAAAAAGGTTAAAGAGATACACATCATACCAAAAGCACATGCCAGGTTCTTTGAAATTCAATACACTTACGAAGCTGAATGTATTCAAAGAAATCTTAATCAAAACAATGCACTGGCTCTCGATTTTGGTATAAATAATCTTGTAACCGCAGTATCAAGTAATGGCAGATCGTTCATAATTGACGGAAAAAGGCTCAAGTCCATAAACCAGTGGTTCAATAAAGAAAATGCCCGCCTGCAGTCCATCAAGGATAAGCAGCATTTTGGCAAAAAAACTACAAATCGTCAGAAAACCATTGCTCGTGACCGTAACAATAAGGTAAATGACTATATGAGCAAGGCTGCGCGTAAAGTTGTAGATTACTGTATCGCCAACGATATCGGAACCCTTGTAGCCGGATATAATGTCACATTCCAGATGGGTTCACACATGGGTAAACAGAACAATCAGAATTTTGTCAACATCCCTTATGGATTATTAAGGGATAAACTGTCATACCTCTGTGAGCTTAATGGTATTACTTATGTCGAGCAGGAAGAAAGCTATACGTCAAAGGCTTCCTTTTGGGATAAAGACAATATTCCTGTTTACAATGATGATCCCCCCAAGGAATACCAGTTCAGTGGTAACCGGATACATCGTGGAATGTACAGGACTGCCAGTGGCATTCGTTTTAACGCCGATGTCAATGGAGCATTAAATATCATGCGTAAAAGTAGCGTTGTGGATCTCAGTATCCTATACGGTAGAGGCGAAGTGGACACGCCTGTAAGAATAAGGATTGCCTGAGTTTCAGGTGGAAACTTAAATATCAAACTTCTTAAATAGGAAAGGGCGGATTTACCGCCCCTCTTTAGAAGCTCCGACCTCTAAGGCTTTTGCCGTAGGTCGGAGAGGTTCAC
>JAIKXQ010000038.1 GCA_024684035.1 Eubacterium sp.
GAAAACGTAGGCGTAGCGGGGCGTTGAACGTCCGGGGGACGTTCGTTAAACGCCGACCGAAGTGGAACGTAGACCGCCGAGGCTTTCTGATGCGTGCTATTCGGGCAAGCAGGCAAGTATTTGGTCGAGTTATTTAAGAACGGCTATACTAGTCCAGCTCCAGCAGGTACATCAGGATGGAGAGGGTTGTCATCCCCGCTGTCTCCGTCCGCAGAATTCTCCTGCCAAGCGTGATCGAAGAAAAGCCGGCTTCTTTTGCCAGTTCAACCTCCGCCTCATCAAAACCGCCCTCCGGTCCGATGAGCACCGCAATGGACTGCCCCGGCTCGATGGACGAAAAGATCTCCCTGGTTCTGCTCATTCCACTCTCCATCTCGTAGGGAATCAGCTTCACATCCATTTCCTTCGCCATCTCAAGCGCCTCGCGAAAACCAAGGATCTCGTGCACGGTGGGAATGATCATGCGTTTCGCCTGTTTGGCCGCACTCTCCGCAATACCGTTCCAGCGCGCAACTTTCTGTTTTCCTCTCTTCTGATCCAGCTTCACGATGCAGCGCTTCGAGGAAACCGGAACCACTTCAAAGGCTCCGAGCTCCACCGCTTTTTGAATAACGGTCTCCATTTTATCACTTTTGGGTAGACATTGAAACAGATAAATCTTTGACCTCAGTTCCTTCCCCGGCTTCTGCGCGTCCGTCACATCCGCCAGGATCTCATCCTCCGACAGCTCCGAAATACTGCAGGTGTATTCCCACTCGTCCCCGCAGGAAATGAGGATTGTCTCCCCTTTTTTCATGCGGAGCACGTTCCGTATATGATTCACATCATCGCCGGTGATGTGGACTTTGCCGTCAATGATCTGTTCTCTACCTGTAAAAAATCTGTACATGATTCATTCCTCTCAACCGCGCCTTCAGGGAATTTCTGTCGGCACCATCTCACTTGAAACAATTACAATTCCAGCCTGATGGGCACTTGTGGAAACCTCAGGGTTTTACAGCTGTGATGGACACCCACTCGCCCTGCTGTGTCTGTTCCTTGATTTCCAGTCCGGCCGCCTTGCAGGCGTCGATGACTTTATAGGCGTACTCCTGAAGAATTCCGGAAGTAATGTAAATGCCGCCCTTCTTCATGGCAGGTACGATGGCCGGTGTCATGGGCACCAGAATGTCTGCCAGAATATTGGCTGTGACGATATCATATTTCTCATAGCCGGCACGGTCTCTGGTCTCCTGATCGTCGATCATGTTTCCGATGAGCATCTCGAAGGCATCCATCGGGACATCGTTCGCTTTCTTGTTGTCGTCCACTGCGGGAACTGCGCAGGGATCAAGGTCAGTTCCGAGAATATGACCGGCTCCGAGCTTGGATGCGACAATGGCGAGGATTCCGCTTCCGGTTCCCACATCCAGCATCTCGCACCCCGACGTCACATACTTCTTCAGCTGGCGGATGCAGAGCTGTGTAGTCTCATGCATGCCGGTACCGAAGGCTGTACCCGGATCAATGTGAAGGATCATTTTTCCCTCATCCTCCGGTTTTACCTCCTCCCAGGAAGGAATGATCAGAATGTCGTCCACGTAGAACTGGTGGAAATACTGTTTCCAGTTGTTGATCCATTCCTTATCCTCGGTCTCCGACTCCTCGATGGTGGCCTCACCGATATCCATGAAACTCTTGAGATCCTCCAGAGCCTCCCTGGCAGCTGCGAGGATCGCCTCCGTGTCCTCCTCCGGATCAAGATAGAAATTCAGATATGCGACACCGTCGTCATCCGGCATATCCGGAAGGATATCTACAAACATCTGTTTTTTCTCATCTTCGGTGAGTGGCACCTTGTCCTCAATCTCCGCCCCCTCGATTCCACAGTCATACAGCGTCGAGATCACGATGTCCTCTGCCTCTTCTCTCGTCTTCAGTCTGTATTTCTTCCACTTCATATCCGCAATTCCTCTCTTATACGCAAAAATGAGCGCCGCAGAACCGCGACGCTATATGTCAACCTGTTTGTATTATGCATGAAAAATCCTGTAAAAGCAAGAAAAAGGGCTGACGCACGCACGCCAGCCTTTCTTCCTCTTCTTATTCTTATTTGCGGCCGAATCTCTTCTTTTTCTTCGGCTCGTCTTCCTCTTTTTTGTTGCCGCAGGCCTCATCGAATTTCTCGAGAAGCTCCTTGGCTTCTTTGCTCAGATCCGTTGGTGTCTGAACGATCAGGGTTACATACTGGTCGCCGCGAAGATCGCGGTTGTGTACGGATGGAACTCCTTTGCCGCGAAGACGGATTCTGGCTCCGGTCTGAGTACCCGGTTTTACTTCATAAACCACATCTCCGTCCACTGTGCTGATTCGCACATCGCCGCCGAGAGCCGCCTGCGCAAAGGTCAGCGGGGCAGACGAGAAGATGTTCACGCCATCCCTCTGGAAAATGGGATGAGGAGCGACCGATACCTGAACCAGCAGATCTCCTCTTGGGCCGCCGTTGATTCCGGGTTCTCCCTTGTCACGGATACGAATGCTCTGTCCGTCGTCAATACCCGCAGGAACGCTTACCTGAATCTTCTTACGACTGGAGGTGTAACCGGTTCCCTGACAATCCGGACATTTCTCCTTGATGACCTTTCCGCTGCCGCCACACTGGGGACAGGTGGTGATATTCTGGATCATACCGAACATGGTCTGCTGGGTCTGACGCACCTGACCGGATCCGTGACACTTCGGACAGGTCTCCGGGCTTGTGCCGGCCTTTGCTCCGCTGCCGCCGCAGGTCGTGCAGGGATCCTTGATGGTGAGCTCGATTTCCTTTGTGCAGCCGAAGACAGCCTCCTCAAAGGTGAGGTGGATCATGGCTCTCAGAGAAGCGCCCCTTCTCGGTCCGTTATTTGCTGAACTTCTGGATCTTCCGCCTCCGAAAATATCTCCGAAGATGTCTCCGAAAATATCTCCCATGTCCATATTGTTGAAATCGAAACCACCGAAACCGCCTGCTCCACCGCCTCCGTTTTCGAATGCGGCATGACCGAACTGGTCATACTGTCTTCTCTTGTCCGGATCGCTGAGGACACCGTATGCCTCTGTAGCTTCTTTGAATTTTTCCTCGGCCACTTTATCGCCCGGATTTACATCCGGGTGATATTTCTTGGCCAGCTTGCGATACGCGCGTTTCAGTGTCTGTTCATCGGCATTTCGGTCAACACCCAGAACTTCATAATAATCACGTTTCTCTGCCATTTACATGCACTCCTCTGTTCAGCCGACATTTCCTCCGATGTTCTGATGAAACAGACAGAAATCAGACTTCCTTATAATCAGCATCTACAACGTCATCATTTCCTGCTGCTCCGCCGGCTGCACCCGCACCTGCACCTGCACCTGCGCCCGGGTTCGGGCCTGCCTGTGCGCCTGCGTTCTGCTGCATATTCTCATACATCTTTGTGAAGAGTGCCTGAGAAGAGTTCATAAGTTTCTCTTTTGCAGCCTTGATATCAGCAACCTGTGCGTCTGTGAGTGTTCCGTCTACAGGTGCCTTTCCGAGAAGATCCTTGAGGGCGGCAAGGTCAGCCTCAACACCGCTCTTCTGATCTGCCTCAACTTTATCGCCAACCTCTGTGAGAGCTTTCTCTACAGAGAATACTGTCTGGTCAGCTTCGTTTCTGAGGTCAACGGCCTCTTTACGTTTCTTATCTTCAGCCTCGTACTGAGCAGCCTCTTTTACAGCCTTATCGATCTCTTCATCGGACATGCTGGATCCGGAAGTGATGGTGATGTGCTGCTCTTTGCCTGTTCCAAGGTCTTTTGCGGATACATTTACGATACCGTTCGCATCGATATCGAAGGTAACCTCGATCTGCGGAACGCCTCTCATTGCCGGCGGGATTCCGTCAAGTCTGAACTGTCCGAGAGACTTGTTATCTCTTGCGAACTTACGCTCACCCTGTACGACATTGATATCTACAGCTGTCTGATTATCTGCAGCTGTGGAGAAGATCTGGCTCTTCTTTGTCGGGATTGTTGTATTTCTCTCGATCAGAGGTGTTGCGATTCCTCCCATTGTCTCGATGGAAAGTGTAAGCGGTGTTACATCCAGAAGAAGGATATCACCGGCACTGGAATCTCCTGCGAGTTTTGCGCCCTGTACGGAAGCACCGATCGCTACGCACTCATCCGGGTTCAGAGATTTGCTGGGCTCCTGGCCTGTCAGCTGTCTTACCTTATCCTGTACGGCAGGGATACGTGTGGATCCACCTACAAGAAGGACTTTTCCAAGGTCGGAAGCAGTCATTCCTGCATCTGCAAGTGCCTTTGTAACAGGCTCTGCTGTAGCCTCTACGAGGTCAGCTGTGAGCTCGTTGAATTTTGCTCTTGCGAGGTTGAGATCCAGATGCTTAGCCTCTCCGTCTACCATTGTGATGAACGGAAGGTTGATGTTTGTTGTTGTTGCGCTGGAAAGCTCGATCTTTGCCTTCTCTGCAGCCTCTTTGATACGCTGCATAGCAACTTTGTCTCCGGAGAGATCTACACCCTCTGTGTTCTTGAACTCAGCGACGATCCAGTCTGCGACTCTCTTGTCGAAGTCGTCTCCGCCGAGGTGGTTGTTTCCGTTGGTAGCCTTTACCTCGATGACACCGTCACCGATCTCGATGATGGATACATCGAAGGTACCGCCTCCAAGGTCGTATACCATAACGGACTGCTCTTTCTCGTTATCAAGTCCGTAAGCAAGAGCTGCTGCTGTCGGCTCGTTGATGATACGTTTTACATCAAGGCCGGCGATCTTTCCTGCAACCTTTGTAGCCTGACGCTGAGCATCGTTGAAATATGCGGGGCAGGTGATAACAGCCTCTGTTACTTTCTCACCAAGGTATCCCTCAGCATCTGCTTTCAGCTTCTGAAGAATGAAAGCGGAGATCTGCTGCGGAGAATACGGCTTGTCATCGATGGTTACTCTGTAATCAGAGCCCATGTGACGCTTAATGGAAGCGATAGTGCGGTCTGCGTTTGTAACTGCGATACGCTTTGCCGGCTCTCCCACAAGGCGCTCTCCGTTTTTATTGAAAGAAATAACAGACGGTGTTGTTCTGTTACCCTCTGCGTTAGCGATAACGGTAGGTTTTCCACCTTCCATGACAGCTACACAGCTGTTGGTTGTTCCTAAATCGATACCAATGATTTTTCCCATGATTATTTCCTCCTGTATGGATTTCTGATCTATATCAATGAAAAGTGTTAATTAGCTACTCTTACCATGCTGTGACGGATCACCGACTCTTTGTAGGTGTATCCCTTCTGGAACACTGCGGTGATGGTGCTCTCGCCCACCTCCGGGTTCTCCTCATGCATCACTGCGTTATGAAAATTCGGGTCGAACTCCTTTCCCTCGGCCTCGATCTCTTTGACGCCAAGATCATCCAGAACCTTTGTCAGCTGTCTGTAGATCTTGTTCATTCCGTCCGCGAAAGGATCGGTCTCGTCAAAATCTTTCAGACCTCTCTCGAAGTTGTCCACCACATCCAGAACCTTTGTGATGACATCGGCAGCGCCCATATCATACATGCCGGCTTTTTCCTTGTCGCTTCTTCTGCGGAAGTTCTCAAACTCGGCCATCTGTCTCTGCAGACGATCTGTGAGATCTGCGATCTTCTTGTCTCTTGGATCTCCCGAAGTTTCTTCTTGGACTGCTTCTTCAGCGTTCTCCGGTTCAGCTGTGTCCGCTTCCTGCTCTGTGTCCACAGCGTCTGTGCCCTCTGCCTTGTTCTCCTCTGTCACTTCAGCAGATGACTCTTCTGCGTTCACATCCAGGTCAGTTTCTTTCTTTTCTTTCTCTGCCACTTCTGTACCGCCTTTCTAACTGATCTATTTCTCATTCGCGTCCGGCTTTGCTTCGATTCCCATCGTCTGTCTGGAGGTTTCGATCTGTGCATCGCCGTCACCGAACATTTCCTGCATCTGTTTCTTGAGCTGTTTCAGATTGTCTACAACCTTCTTGTAATCCATTCGTCTGGGACCTACAATTGCCACCGTTCCCTTCATGCCGTCGCCAAGGTTGTAGTTTGCTGTGACAACCGAGCAATCCGTCATACCCTGAATCGGCGCCTCGTTTCCGATGTACGCCCGGATATCACCGGAATCATCCGGCGCGGCTCCACGAATCAGTTCAGCCAATCCCTTCTTATCTCCAAGCGCCTGTACCAGTCCTTTCGCCTTACTGGACTCCGAAAGCTCCGGATAGTCGAAGATATTCGCAGCACCGCTGGTGTAGATCGGAAAATCTTCTTCTGTCGACCGGATCGCCTCCGCGACCGCGTCGATGACCTGACTGATCACCTCACTGTGAATCCCGGCCTGCTGCTTCATCCGGGTGATGATATCAAGGTTGATCTCACCGATGGTCTTGCCGATCATCTCATTGTTGAGAAGAAGATTCAGCTTCAGAAGATCATCGTCATCAATGGCCTCCTTCAGGTCAATCATCTGGTTCTTCACCATGTTACCCTGAGCAACGATGACAGCGATGAGCTGCTGATCGTTCACTTTGGAGAGCTGAATAAATTTCAGGCTGTTCTGATGGATCGAAGGGCCGGCAATCATTGTGGCATAATTCGTATTCTGCGCCAGAACCTGCACGACCTGCTTGAGAACCTTCTCCAGCTTGTCGGTCTTCTGGAACATTACCTCCCGCATATCATCCACTTCCTGATTCTTCTGCTGAAGAATCTCGTTCACATACAACCGGTATCCCTTGTCCGACGGTATTCGTCCCGCAGATGTGTGCGGCTGAATGATGTAGCCCATTTCCTCAAGATCACTCATCTCATTCCGGATGGTTGCCGAACTGAGGTGAAGATCGGTGTACTTGGAAATAGTACGGGAACCTACAGGCTCTCCGGTCTCCAGATATGTCTGGATGATCGCTTTCAGAATCGTTTTCTTTCTCTCGTCAAGCACTTCCGCTTCCATGTACCGTACCTTTCCTTTCTGTTAGCACTCATTTTTATGGAGTGCTAACATCTACATCATTAAGATAGCACTGACGAAAATGTTTGTCAACGGGTTGTGTAAATAAAGTCTGTGGGGATGTATTGAGAGCGAGAAGACCAAAGTATACGCGCTCACACGTCGCTCTCGTCCTCAGCGCTCCTATCGTTCGCGCTGTATGCTTTGCCCTTCTCGCCAGTTTACTCATCGACGGAAAACACAGACATAGAACAACTAATCCAACGAAAGGGAGCTGCCGCGGCAGCCCCCTTCCCGGTATTCGCATATGTAATTGCCCCTCCATCAGCGGAGGATTTCTTCCTTTCTTCTGTCGGCCAGCTTTTTCATCTCGCCTGCGTTGTCGATCACGGCCTGTGTGATCTCGGCGCCTCCGAGGATCCGTGCCAGCTCGTCCACGATTTCATTCTCCCCGAGCTCGCGGATGTGGGAACTTGTTCCCTCTCCCTCGACCTGCTTGGTGATCACGTAATGATGATCGGCCATGGCGGCGATCTGTGCCAGATGGGTGATGCAGAGTACCTGATGATTGCCGGCGATCTGTGCCATCTTTTCGGATACTTTCTGAGCGGTTCTTCCACTGATTCCGGTATCGATCTCGTCGAAGATCAGGGACTCTGTCTCGTCCTTGTCCGCCAACAGTGTCTTGATGGCGAGCATGATTCTCGAGAGTTCTCCGCCCGACACGACGTGACTGAGTGGTTTCACGCTCTCGCCGGGATTCGTGGAAATCAGGAATTCCACGATGTCATTTCCGTTCTTCGCGTAGGTGGTATTTTTGCGGAAGGAGATCTCAAATTCTACGGAGAGAAAATTCAGATCTTCCAGCTCGCGGATGACCTGGCGGGAAAGTTCCTCTGCGGCTTCCTGTCTGGCAACTGTGAGTCTTGTGCAGATTTCATCCAGTTTTTCTCTTGTCTGCGTCTCTTCTGCCAGCAGTTCCTGCCTCCGCTCGTCGAAATGCTCGAAGTGGGTCAGTTTTTCCTTCCTCTCTTCGAGAGCCTCCAGAACATCTTCGATCGTTCGGCCGTATTTTACCTTCAGATCGTTGATTTTGTTCAGCCGACGCTCCGTCTCATAAAACTCTTCCTCCGAAAAACTGAAGTCCTCCAGATATGAAGCGGCCTCCCGGTTGAAATCGTTGAGAAGATTATCGATATCCGCAAGGCTGGCGTGAAGTCCGGCGAGTCCGTCGTCGAGATCCGTCACCCGCTCCAGCTCCTGAACGGCTCTTCCGGTCTGATCACCCGCGCCACCGTCATTTCCGGTGAGCTGATGAACAGCATTCAAGGTTTCCACGATCTTTCTGCTGTTGGACATCCGGCGGTAAGTCTTCTCCAGTTCTTCATCTTCCCCGGAGGAAAGTTCCGCCTCCTCAATCTCATTGATTTCAAAGCGGAGAAAAGATAGCTCGCGCTCCCTCTCCCCTTCATCGACTTCATAGTCCCTGAGTTCCCGTTTCACACTCTGCCAGCGGGCATACGCCCCCTCGGTCTCCTGAAGAATTCCCTGAATCTTTTTTCTGCCAAAGGCATCAAGGATCTCCAACTGGTTCTCCGGATAGAGCAGTTTCTGATGTTCATGCTGTCCGTGGATATCCAGCAGAAGGCTGGAGATCTCCCGGATTTTTGCTGCCGTGCAGGTCTCACCGTTCAGTCTGCTGATGCTCCTGCCGTCGTTGTACTTTCTCGTAATAATCAGCTGTCCGTCTTCTGTCTCCACATCGAGTGTCTTCAGTTTCTCGCGCACAGCCTGATTCTCAACCTGAAAGACAAGCTCCACCAGCGCGGAGGTCTGTCCCTTGCGGATCATTTCCCTGGACATCTTCTGTCCCAGCGCAATGTTGATGGAACCGATCAGGATGGATTTGCCGGCACCGGTCTCTCCGGTAAGAATGTTCAGACCGGGTCCGAAATTCACTTCCGCCTCGTCGATCAGTGCGAGGTTCTTTACATGCAGATTTGTAAGCATATGCTACCTCAGAATGTCTCAAGCATCTTCCTGAATTTATCCATTACACGTATGGCCTCTTCCCGGCTTCGCACAGCACAGAAGATCGTGTTGTCGCCGGCAATACAGCCTACGATTTCCCCCCAGTTCATCTCGTCGATTACGGCCGCTGCCGCCATCGCCATTCCTGCTACAGTCTTCACAACGAGCAGGTTGTCTGCCGTGTCCATGCCGAGCACGGCGTCTTTCAGGACGCGGACGTACCTTCCGGCCGTGTCCTGCGCCTGGTTCTGCAAAAGTGTATAGCGAAGGTGCCCGTTTTCACCGGTCACCTTTGTGAGCTTCATCTCGCGGATATCCCTGGAAACCGTGGCCTGTGTAACCTCGAAGCCATTCTCTTCCAGCTTTCTCGCCAGTTCTTCCTGTGTCTCTATGTCATACTCATGAATCAGTTTCAGGATTTCCGCCTGTCTAGCCAGTTTCATTCTATGTCCTCCGTTTGCGGTCAGATGTCTGACATTTTTCGTTTCAGTGTCTCCAGAAAACTATCGTTGCGGATTTTTACAATCAGTGTATCGTTTTCCGAACGGGTGATTTCAATCCTGTCGTCGGTGACCATCGGCGTCTTCCTTCCACCGTCGAAATAGGCCATGGCGTTCTCCACAGTGTCGTCCCTGCCGGCGCCGATCCGCACTGTAATTCTGTTCTCTGCCGGAAGAATAATACTTCTCGTATTCAGTGTGTGGGCACAGAGGGGCGTCATGAGAAAAAGAGCCGCGTCCGGAGATATCAGGGGACCTCCGGCAGAAAGACTGTAGCCTGTGGAGCCGGTGGGACTGGCGATGATCACACCGTCTCCCCTGTAGTAATTCAGATAATTCCCGTTTACATAGTTGTACAGAGACATAACATGCAATGCACCGCTTCTTCCGATGACAATATCATTCAGCGCGATATCCTCATGCACGAGTTTATCTTCATGATAGACGGCTCCGTGAAGCATCATTCTTCTCTCTACCTGGAACTGATCCTTCAGGAGGCAGTCCAGAGCCGGGTAAATAGACGGGCGCTCGACCTCCGCCAGATACCCGAGGGTTCCGAGATTGATACCGATCAGAGGAATGCCCATGCCGTGCACGTCATAGGCCGCACGCATCAGTGTTCCGTCTCCTCCGAGGACAATCACGCAGTCCGTATCCGGCGGAATCACCCCCTGTTCCGCTTCCCGCCGGCTCTCTCCGGCAGCAGCCCCTCCTTTTCTGCAGGAGCAGACAGCCCCGTGACTCTCAAGAAACTCCGCAATCTGCCCGGTAACCACAAAACCGGGATCCTTCGCGTGATTTGTAATGATATAAAACTTCTTCATTCGGAACCACCCCTCAAAAAGAGATCAGTCCAGGGACTGATGTGCCTTTTTTACTACTCTCCGGATCATCTCCTCCGACAGGGCACCTGCCGCAGTCATTTCCTGTTCACCTGAAAGCTCCTCACCGGAGATTTCGGATACCTGATCTTCTCTCTCCTCTGCATAAGCTTCCGGTGCTTCCCTTTTGAGCAGGTGAACCAGGTATTCGATATTCCCCTCCGGTCCTTTAATCGGTGAAAACTCCAGCTCCTTCGGAACAAGCCCGATGGCCGACGCAAAAGTAACCACTTCCCGGATCACTTCCTCATGTACCTTCGGATCCCGGACAACCCCCTTCTTTCCGACTTTTTCTCTGCCGGCCTCAAACTGAGGTTTGATCAGACACACCAGTTCGCCCTCGGCCTCCATGAGATCCTTCACCGGCGGCAGCACCTTCGTCAGCGAAATAAAGGAAACGTCGATGGATACAAAAGAAGGTCTCTCTTCAATGTCTTCCGGCGTCACATAGCGGATATTGGTCTTCTCCATGACCGTCACCCGCGGATCCTCCCGGAGCTTCCAGTCCAGCTGCCCACGTCCCACGTCTACCGAGTAAACCTTTACGGCACCGTTCTGAAGCATGCAGTCCGTAAAGCCTCCGGTGGAGGCGCCCACATCCATGCAGACTCTTCCGGACAGATCAATCCGGAAGGCCTTCACAGCCTTATCCAGCTTCAGTCCGCCTCTGCTCACAAAGGGAAACAGCTCCTTTTTCGACTGTTTCAATGTGATCTCCGCAGTCTCCGGAAAAGTCATTCCGGCCTTGTCTTCTCTCTGACCATCCACAAAGACTTCTCCTGCCATAATGATCAGCTTCGCTTTCTCCCGCGACGGAGCCAGTCCCCGTTCAGTTACTAATACGTCCAGGCGTTTCTTCGCCATTGTTTTCCTCCAGGTAATTCAAAATCCTATTTGTAATACTCTCCGCGTCCAGTCCACAGAGCGTTCTCTGACGATCAGAAGACGCGTGATGCACATATCTATCCGGTATCGCCGCCACTTCTACATGCACGGGAAGTCTCTCGCTGTTCACGAAATCAAGAACCTGTACGCCGAAGCCTCCCCTTTTGGCGTTTTCCTCCATGGTGACGAAGATTTCGTGATCGGCGGACAGTTCCCGCAGCAGTTCCTCATCCAGCGGCTTCACAAAGCGCATATTCACCAGGGTCGGCTCATATCCTTTTCTGCGCAATGCCTCCGCAACCGAAACCGCCTCCTTCATCATTGCCCCCACCGGAAGCAACGCGATCTTTTTTCCTCTGTCGATCACTTCCGCTTTTCCGTATTCGATGGGTGCCCGACACTCCTCGAGGCCGGTCCAGGCATTTCCCTTCGGATAGCGGATGGCAATCGGCCCGTCGAAGGCGAGGGAAAATTTCATCATGTCCGAGAGCTCCCACTTGTTCTTGGGCGCCAGGACTGTCATCTCCGGCATCATGGACAAATAGGAGAGATCGAAACAGCCGTTGTGGGTTTTTCCGTCCGCGCCCACGAAACCGGCGCGGTCCACAGCGAGAACAACGTGCAGTTTCTGCATACAGATGTCCTCCATCAGCTGATCGAAGCCCCTCTGCAGGAAGGATGAATAAATGGCAAGCACCGGTTTCAGTCCTCCCAGAGCCAGACCCGCGGCAAAGGTCACTGCGTGTTCTTCGGCAATTCCCGCGTCAAAGAAGCGATCCGGAAAACGGTTTGCGAAACGTTTGAGCCCGGTTCCGTCCGCCATGGCCGCAGTCACGGCCACCACCGATTCATCCCGCTCTCCCATTTTTCTCATAACCGTGGAAAAAATATCGGTATAGGTCGCGCTGCCGTTGGTAAGAGGAACCCCTGTGTTGATGTCAAAGGCTCCTGTCCCGTGAAATCTCTCCGGATGGCGGGTGGCCGGCGCGTAGCCTCTGCCCTTCTCTGTGATCACATGAAGAAGAACCGGACCGTTGACTCTCCTAGCCTCCTGAAGCGCGCGGATCATCCCGCGGATATTGTGTCCGTCCACCGGTCCCAGATAGGTAAAGCCCATATCCTCAAAGAACATCCCCGGTATCACCAGCTGCTTCAGACTACTCTTGGTTCTGCGGATCTGGGAGACCACTTTGTCTCCGATTCCGGGGATCTTTTCCAGTCCATCCTCTAAACTGTCCTTGAAATCCGTATATGCCTGAGACGTCCTGAGATCAGAGAGATAGGCATGAAGACCTCCCACGTTTTTCGAAATCGACATATTGTTGTCATTCAGCACCGTGACAAAATTGGACTTCAAGCCTGCGGCGTTGTTCATGGCTTCGAAAGCCATGCCCCCGGTCAGAGCTCCGTCTCCGATGACGGAAACCACGGAAAAGTCCCCGCCTGTCAGATCCCTGGCCTCCACAAAGCCCAGTCCTGCGGAGATGGAATTCGAACTATGTCCTGCATCCCAGCAGTCACAGTCACTTTCCTCCCTCCTGGGAAAACCGGAGAGGCCGCCTTCTTTTCGCAGCCAGGCGAAATCCGCTTTTCTGCCGGTCAGAATCTTGTGGGTATAGGCCTGATGTCCCACGTCCCAGATGATCTTGTCCTTGGGGAGTGAATATACATAATGAAGGGCGATTGTCAATTCCACAACCCCCAGATTTGACGCCAGATGTCCGCCTGTCCTGCTGACAGAACAAATCAGATAATCCCGAATCTCGTCTGCGAGATCCTGCAGTTTGTCCTGCGGAATATTCTTTATATCATCCGGCTGCTTTATTTGCTGCAATAGTTTTTCCATCATATCCAGTCACTTCCTCCGGTCTGCCATGAAAAGCAAAAGTTCCTTCAGAAATTCATGCTCGCCATCCATGCTCTCCAGAAGTTCCACCGCCTCCCGGGTGAGCCGCTCGGCCTCTTCTCTCGCGCCTTCGACTCCCATCAGAGTCACGTAGGTTGTCTTGTTGTTTTTCTCATCAGAACCGATGGGCTTGCCCAGTTCCTCCAGTGTACTCGTCACATCCAGCACATCATCCGCGATCTGGAAGGCGAGACCGGACCGATGTCCGATCTCCTGCATGGCGGAAACCGTCTTCTCATCAGCGCCGGCCAGAATAGCTCCGATCATCAGTGGAGCCTCCAGTAACGCGGCCGTCTTGTTCACATATATATAATCGAGGGTCTTTCTTTCCAGCTGAAAGACTCCGTTCTTTTCATTTTCCACATCGACGCTCTGTCCGCCCAGCATACCTCCGATACCGGTTTTCTGAGCCAGTACCCGAAGGGCACGCGCCACTTTCGCCGGATCCTGACAGCAGTCAAAGGCCGTCATCGCAGTCTCGTAGGCATAGTTCAAAAGCGCGTCACCGGCGAGTACACCGAGAGCCGCTCCGAAAGCGGCATGGGTTGTCTTCTTTCCCCGTCTGAATTCGTCATTATCTATGGCCGGCAGATCATCGTGCACCAGCGAATGGGTGTGGATCATCTCAATCGCAGCCATAAAGGGCTCAACCACGGCCGCGTCGCCGCCACACATCCGGTAGCTCTCCAGCATCAGAACCGGCCGGATTCTCTTTCCGCCCGCCAGCATGCTGTAATTCATGGCCTCCGTCAGTTTCCCGGGAACTTCTTTCTCATCCGGGAGATATCGGCAGACGATTTCCTCTGCCTCTGCTTTTCTCTTCTGAAATTCCTCGTCAAAATTCACTCAGTTCACCATCTTCGTCGATCTGCATCATCTTCTTCTCCACGGTGTCAATCTTCCCGCGACTGATCCTAAGCAGATCCATCCCCTCTTTGTATATGGAAAAAGATTCCTCCAGCGGAATCTCTCTGTCCTCCAGTTTTTCCAACAGCTGATCAAGCTTTGTAAATGCCTCTTCCAGAGAAAGCTCCTGCTCCGCCTCTTTTTTTGTCTTCTTCTCAGCCACCTGTCACTCTCTCCTTCTTTTCAATTCCTGTAATCTCCGTGTGGATGGTTCCGTCTGTAACCTGTATCTGCAGACGGTCTCCCACGTTTACCGTCGACACCGATGAGACATTTCTGCCCGCTTCTGTCTCCACATAGGAAAAACCCTGACTGAGTTTTCGAACCGGGGAGGCTCCCTCCACCCGTCCGATCAAGATTTCCAGACGATGCTTCTCCTGTTCCAGTTTTCTGCGCTGTCCATCACGCATCGATGATAAAAGGGTATTCCACCTGTGCCTGTTCTCATCCAGAATCCGTCCGGATCTCTCCCGCAGACGGTCTTCCATTGCATCAAGCCGCAACCGCTTCTCCCGAATCTGATAGGACGGACGGAGACTGCGGATTTTTTCCATTCGGGTTTTATATTTCCACTCGCTGTATTCCAGTGCAGTGGTCATTCCTCTGGAAAATCTCTCTTGGCAGATATCATAGCGCTTCAAAATCTCCCTGATGTCACAGACAGCCAGTTCCGCGGCCGCGGAAGGCGTCGGTGCCCGAAGATCCGCCACGAAGTCGGCAATGGTCGTGTCTGTCTCGTGTCCAACGGCCGAGATCACCGGCGTCCGGCAGTCAAAAATCGCCCGGGCAACCGCCTCCTCATTAAAGGCCCAGAGATCCTCTATGGAACCTCCGCCGCGACCCACAATAATGCAGTCCACGCCGGCAGCATCCAGGGTCTCAATGCCTCGAACAATACTTGGCGCCGCACCTTCTCCCTGCACAAGCGCAGGGTATAAAATAAGCTGGATATACGGATTTCTCCGCAGGGAAATGTTCTGAATATCGCGCACTGCCGCCCCTGTAGGCGCAGTGACAATTCCCAGCCGCTTCACATACTGCGGGATGGGCTGCTTATATTCCGGAGCGAACATCCCCATTTCTTCCAGCTCTCTCTTCAACGCCAAAAAGCGCTCATATAATAATCCAGCTCCCTGCAGTTCAATCTTTTTTGCATAGAGCTGGTACTTACCGTCACGTATATAAACTTCGACCGATCCTGTGACGACCACTTTGTCGCCGTTTTTCATCGCAAAGCCGAGTCCTGTCCGCCGATCCCCCGCAAACATCACGGAGGAAAGCTGACTGGTCTCGTCTTTTAAGGTGAAATAAATATGCCCGGACCGATGGTAGGTACAGTTGCTGATTTCGCCCTTGACGGAAATTCTTCTCAGCGCGAAATCCTGCTCAAAAATGCCCCGGATATGTGCATTTACCTGCCCTACGGAATAAACATTATTCACCCTTTGTCTCCTGATCACAGTTTCTGGCAATCTGGCCGAGAATACCGTTGATGAAGGTCGCGGACTCCTCGCCGCCATAGTGCTTGGCAATCTCTACCGCCTCATTGATCGCCACACCTGTCGGAACGTCCTCGTCGTGGATCATCTCATACACAGCCAGACGTATGATGCTCAGATCCACTTTCGGCATACGGCTGGTCTTCCAACCCCTGGAAGCCTTGTTGATCTGCTCATCAATCTCTGGAAGAGCCTCGGTAATCTTCGCAAGCTTGGTACGGATGTATTCCTCATCCTCTCCGGATACATCAATTGCGGAAACAAAAGCCGGGGATTCCTCCCTGGTTTCTTCTTCCTCCGCAAGCTTCGCGTAAGGAACCTCGATCAGACCGCTTCTCATCTCGTCGAGATAGTCGCCGATCTGCTCGTTCTTTCCTTCTCCGCTTTTCTCAAACTGACCCATAAATAACAGGCGGAAAATCGTCTCTCTCAGTTCACTGCGTTTCATATTCTGTGTATCTCCTATTTTACAAAGCCGGCTTCGGCTTCATCCGTCCATTCGTTCCTGATATCATCCCGATCCATCCGACCATCCGGCCGGAGGCAGCTTTGCCGGGAAATTATTTGTCGTTGTCAAGGGCAACATCCGCCACGCTGACATTGACCTCTGCCACTTCCAGTCCGATCATTGTCTCCAGTGCGGACTTTACCTTTTCCTGAACCTTGATGGTTGTCTCCGGAATGTTGTATCCGTATTTCATAATAATGATCAGACGCACGCTGATCACACCCTCTGTGATCTCAGCCTTTACTCCCTTTGCAAGCGCTCTGGCACCGGCGCGGGCAGCCTTCTCATGTGTAATATTTCCGCCAAGTGAAGCTACTCCCTCTACCTCTGTCGCAGCCAGCGCAACGATTGTTGCGGCAACTTCATCCGCAATCTGCACGGTTCCGGTTGTGTGGTCATCATAAATGGTATATGCATTATACTGATTTTTCTGTGCCATAATAGCCTCCTTTATACATAGCTAGATTATAACAAAGCCCTGCCGAAAATAAAAGTATACTAGTTTCTGGAGAACTCTTCGAGTTCCAGTCCCTCGTTTCTGTCGAGAACCATGCCCACACTCCAGGAGTTGATGAAGAGAAGAAGCGGTCTGCCTTTCATATCCGCAACCTTCTTCATGTCGGAGGTGCCGACAATCTTGTCCAGATCCACCTTCTCATAATCCTTGATCCAGCGGATGTACTCAAAGGGCAGCATATCCAGACGGATCTCACAGTTATACTCATTCTCGATCCGGAACTTCAGTACGTCGAACTGAAGGACACCGACAACTCCCACGATGATCTCTTCCATACCTCCGCGAATCTCCTGGAAGATCTGAATCGCTCCCTCCTGGGCAATCTGCTGAATGCCCTTGACGAACTGTTTTCTCTTCATGGAATCAATGAGAGCCACTCTCGCGAAATGCTCCGGCGCGAAGGTCGGAATTCCCTCAAAGGAAAACTTCTTTCCCGGTGCACACACGGTATCGCCGATGGAAAAAATACCCGGGTCGAAGACACCGATGATATCGCCGGCGTAGGCTTCGTCAACCACATGACGGTCATCCGCCATCATCTGCTGGGGCTGAAGAAGACGCATCTTCTTGTTGCCCTGTACGTGATATACCTCTTTGTTTGCGTCGAACTTTCCGGAGCAGATGCGCATGAAGGCCAGACGGTCACGGTGACGGGCATTCATATTTGCCTGGATCTTGAAGACAAAGGCGGAGAAGTTCTCATCCATGGGATCGATCAGTCCCTCGTCGGACATTCTGGCCATGGGCGACTTCGTCATCTCCAGGAAGTGATCCAGGAAGGTCTCAATACCGAAGTTTGTAAGCGCAGATCCGAAGAACACCGGTGAGAGTTCTCCCTTGTCTACTCTTTCTCTGTCAAATTTCACCGCAGCTCCGTCCAGAAGCTCCAGCTCCTCCTCCAGAAGTTCCTTCTGCTCTGCTGAAATCTCGTCGAGAATGCGGGGATCATCAATAGAAATAACGGTTTCAGTACCCTCTTTCGTTCCCTTCAGTGTGTCATGGAAGGTGAGGACGTTTCTTGTCTCTCTGTCATAGACTCCGCGGAAATTCTTACCGGAGCCGATGGGCCAGTTCACCGGACAGCAGGGAATTCCAAGCTCCTTCTCTATTTCATCGATCAGATCAAAAGTGTCTCTGGCGTCACGGTCCATCTTGTTGATGAAGGTAAAAATCGGAATGTGTCTCATGGCGCAGACCTTGAACAGCTTCCTTGTCTGTGGCTCTACACCTTTACCTCCGTCAATAACCATCACCGCTGTGTCGGCAGCCATCAGGGTACGATAGGTATCCTCCGAGAAATCCTGATGTCCCGGTGTGTCCAGAAGGTTGATACAGCAGCCTCCGTAATTAAACTGAAGAACAGAAGACGTAACCGAAATACCTCTCTCCTTCTCAATTTCCATCCAGTCTGATACCGCATGACGGGCCGTCGCCTTTCCCTTGACGGAACCGGCCAGATTGATTGCGCCTCCGTAGAGAAGAAACTTCTCCGTCAGTGTAGTCTTTCCGGCATCCGGGTGTGAAATAATCGCGAAGGTACGTCTCTTGTTAATTTCCTTTGAAAAATCAGCCAAAACAATCTCCCTTATCTATTCTTACAATCTCCGTAAAAGAGTAAAAATCTAAACTTAGTCAACCTTATCAATATAGCATAGCAAAAGTTTTTTCGTCAACAAAAGGGGCGGTAAAACCGCCCCCTTTTATCACGGATTATATCCGCTGTAATCCGCCCCGGAATAACCTCCGCTGTAGTCCGTACCGCCGGTGCCGGAAGTATCGCCGCCGGTATAGCCGCTGTAATCCATCTCACCGGTTCCCGAATAATCACCGCCGGTATTACCACTGTAATCCGTACCGCCGGTGCCGGAAGTATCGCCGCCGGTATAGCCGCTGTAATCCGTTTCGCCGGTGCCCGAAGTATCGCCGCCGGTATAGCCGCTGTAATCGGTACCGCCCCCTGTGGAATCCGTAACTGTATAGTCGTTTCCAAGGGTGGACGGATCGAAACTGTTCTGACTTACATCCACATCATAATCCGAAGTTGTTGATTTCTTCGCGTCCGGGTTCTTCTTGTAATACTCTGCCAGAGCCTTTTTCAGAGACTTGCCGTAGAGATAATGCTGCAGATAGGCATTCTCCTGTCCAAGATCCGGAACAAGGACGGACATTCCGTTGATGGTCTGTCCTTCATAAGTTCCGTCCACCGGAATCCGGTAGCTCTTTCCCTTCAGTTCTATACCGCTGGTGGCAACCGTATAGACATAGCCCAGAATCTGGGAGTCTGTCATATCCGTAGTGAAACAGGGGAGAACCTTGTCGGCAAGTTTAAAAATCTCGCCGAGGCTCATTGCACGCACTTTGTTGAAAGCGGCTGTGAGTACTTTTCTCTGTCTGTCCGTGCGCTCCCAGTCTGAATTACCGATGTATCGGATTCTCGCATAGGCCAGCGCCTGACTGGAGGTGAGGGAGTTCATACCCGTATGGAGATCCCAGGCCTCCTTGGCCGTGTCGTCGTTTGAACCGAGACCCGGATAGGTGTTGAGGTAGGTAGCTTCCTCTTCGTTCAACTCGATGTCCAGATCTCCCACCGCCGTCATGGCCTGCAGGAAACCGTCGAAGTTAACTTCCAGATTTCCGTCAATCTTGACTCCGAAATCCGTCTTGATTACCTTGTCCAGCAGTTTCATACCTCCCAGCATATAGGCCGAGTTGATTCTGTTGCTGTCGTATCCCGGAATCGGCACATACATGTCCCTCATCAGTGAGACCATGGTAATCTTCTTTGTCTTCTTGTTGATGCTGCAGATGATCATGGAATCTGATCTCTGACCTTTTTCTCCGTTTCGGGCATCCTGTCCGATCAGTAGAATATTGCTGATATCTTTGTCACTCATGACATCAATGTCCGCGTTGTGGAAATCGACGTCCTTCGCATCCATCGTATTTGAGGACGCGTTCGCATCCTGCTCGAAGACCTGCTGACTCTGTGAGAGAAACGCCTGTCTGTTCGGATCTACGTGACGGATCAGACCGAGCTTAGTCTGGACAAGCAGCACTCCGATCAAACCTACCAGCACAAAGCAAAGAGCAATCAGAATCACAACCTTCGCTTTCAGGGACAGTTTTTTCTTTCTCTTTTTATTCTGACTCACGAATATTTATCTCCTTATGTTCAGGTTATCTTCAGACGCCGGAATATCACTTTTTCCACCCGGCAAGTGGGTATATTTCTGAGCATATTGCAATTGATTTTATCAGCGTACGGTAGGAAAATCAATCCAAACAGCAAAAATGGACGCCGAAGCGTCCATTTTTGTCGTTTTTTCGGTAAATATGAAGATTGCGATCCGAAGGTTTTCGCAGTTTTCACCACAAAAACCCAAAGAATTTGTCACGAAAGAGTCCAAATATCCTTGTTGTACTGTTCGATGGTTCGATCCGATGAGAAGTATCCGGCCTTCGCAATGTTGATCAGCTCTTTCCTGTACCAGCTTCTGCGATCCTCGTAATCCTCGAAGACCTTCTCTTTGATCTTGATGTACTCTTTCAGATCCAGAAGGGTCATGAACCAGTCCTTTGATACCAGCTCATGATGCAGTCTCTCAAGCGCCACCGGATCTCCCACTTCAAGAACTTCGTCGCTGACGATGAAATCCACCAGCTTGTGAATCAGAGCATCCGTCTTGTAGAAGTCTGCAGACTTGTAGGATGCCTTCTCATACAGGTCAACGACATAATCAGAACTCTTTCCGAAGATATAAATGTTGTCGTCTCCCACGAGTTCGTGAATCTCCACGTTCGCTCCGTCTTCCGTTCCCAGAGTGACCGCTCCGTTCAGCATAAACTTCATGTTGCCGGTTCCGGAGGCCTCCTTGGAGGCAAGGGAGATCTGTTCCGAGATATCTGCGGCCGGAATAAGCATCTCCGCCTTCGTGACATTGTAGTTCTCGATCATCACAACCTTGAGATACGGGCTCACCTCAGGATCACTTGCCGTGATCTGCTGCAGGCAGAGGATCAGGTGGATGATGTCTTTGGCGATGGTATATGCGGGAGCCGCTTTCGCACCGAAGATCATCGTAATGGGTCTCTCCGGCAGATGTCCGCTCTTGATCTCCATATACTTATAGATCGCGTAGAGAGCATTCATCTGCTGACGTTTATACTCGTGCAGACGCTTGATCTGCACGTCGAAAATCGAGCTTACATCCAGATCGATGTTCTGTGTCTGATACAGGTAACGGGCCGCCTTTCTCTTATTGTGATTCCGGATTCTTCCGATCTCACGGAGAACAGTCTCGTCATCCTTAAACTGCAGGAGCTTCTCCAGCTCCATGGCATTTTTGCGGAAGCCTGAACCGATCAGCTTCTCGATATACGCAGTGAGCTCCGGATTGGCAGCGATGAGCCAGCGGCGGAAGGTGATACCGTTGGTCTTGTTGTTGAATTTCTCCGGATAGAGCTTGTAGAAATTATTGAGCTCCGACTTCTTCAGAATGTCTGTGTGAAGAGAAGCTACACCGTTTACCGAGTGGCCGTAGTGGATGTCCATGGATGCCATGTGAACCAGATTATCTTCATCGATAATGTAGGTGGTCTCATCTTTGACTTTCGCCTTCACCCTCTTGTCCAGCTCACGGATGATCGGAAGCAACTGTGGAACAGCCTCCTGGAGATAGTCGATCGGCCATTTCTCCAGAGCCTCTGCCAGAATGGTATGGTTTGTGTAGGCGCAGGTCTTTGTCACGATCTCCACTGCCTCATCCATCTCAAAGCCCCTCTTCAAGAGCAGACGGATCAGCTCCGGAATAACCATGGACGGGTGGGTATCATTGATCTGGATCGCAACGTGCTTGTCCAGCTCATGAAGATTGACTCTTCTCTCCTCAGCCTCTTTCAGAATCAGCTGTGCAGCATTGCTCACCATGAAGTACTGCTGGTATACGCGGAGGATCCGGCCCTTGCGGTCACTGTCATCCGGGTAGAGGAACAGAGTCAGGTTTCTCGGAATATCATCTTTGTCAAAGTCGATACCTCCCTGTTTCACCATGTTGTCGTCCACAGAGTCCAGATCAAAGAGGTGGAGACGGTTGCATTTGCCGGTCTCATAACCCGGAATATCGATATCGTACATCGTGGAACGCAGGGTAAACCGTCCGAAGTTGACCTCAAAGCTCACCGGTCTTTTCTCCAGCCAGCTCTCCTTGCGGATCCAGGGATTGATCACTTCATGCTGCTTGTTGTTTACAAACTCCTGGCGGAACAGTCCATAGTGGTAATTCAGTCCGATACCGTCGCCGGCCAGATTCAGGGTGGCGATGGAATCCAGGAAACAGGCTGCGAGACGTCCGAGGCCTCCGTTTCCAAGAGATGGCTCCATCTCCAGATCCTCCACATCAGATACTGTGAGATGATATTTGGACAGAGCCTGATTCACCGTATCGTAAAGTCCGAGGTTGATCAGGTTGTTTGAGAGCAGTTTTCCGATGAGAAATTCCGCGGAGATGTAATAGACCTTCTTATCTCCGGCAACCTTCGGTCTTCCTTCAAGTTCCTGCTTTGTAATCTCCATCAGTGCCTCAAAGATCTCCTCCCGGGTACTGTCTTTGAGTGTTCGTCCGAAGCGGGTCTTAAGTATGTTGTTGATTCTTTCTTCCATAACTCGTTATTCTCCTATTCAGACCACCGCATGTCACGGCTGTCTGCTGTACAGTTCTGTCATATGACGCATGAGACCGGCAGTCTTATCATCCATCTGCCCGTCAAGCAGTCTCCATTTCCAGTTTTCCCCCAGTGTATTGGGCGTATTCACTCTCGCGCTGCCATCCAGCTCCAGCCAGTCCTGCATGGGAATGATACAAATCTTTGCCACGCTGGACATTCCGAGACGAATGACATCCTCGGCCTTCGTCACGATTTTTCCGGCATAAGCATCCAGATGCTTCTTCGTAGACTCCGGAATCGTCTTCAGCCACCCAAGTACGGTGTCGTTGTCGTGTGTGCCCGTGTAAACGATGCAATTAGGCTCGTAGTTATGAGGGAGATAGAGATTTTTATCATCACCGTCAAAGGCGAATTCCAGAATCTTCATTCCGGGAAAACCGGAGGCCGCCACCATTTCCCTCACTTCATCCGTGAGCATTCCGAGATCCTCGGCAATGAACCGCACTTCACCGTTTTCTCTCTCGAGGATTTCGAAGGGTTCCAATCCGGGACCTTTCTCCCAGTGACCGTTCTCAGCCGTGGTATCACCGTAAGGAATACTCCAGTAGTCATTGAATCCCCGGAAATGATCGATCCTCACCACGTCGCAGATCTCCTGCATATGCCGCAGCCTTCGAATCCACCAGCTGTATCCCGTTTTCCTGTGATAGTCCCAGTCATACAGAGGGTTTCCCCACAGCTGACCCGTGGCAGAAAAAGCATCCGGCGGACAGCCGGCAACTCCCAGAGGCTGCTTCTGATCGTCGAACTGGAAGAGCAGGGGCTCGGCCCAGGCATCCGCGCTGTCCATAGCCACATAGATCGGTATATCTCCGATAATCTCTATTCCCTTCCCGTTGGCATATGCCTTCAGTTCTTTCCACTGGGAGAAAAACTCATACTGAAGAAACGCGTAGAAAAAAAGATCGTCTCCGGCTTCTTCCCGAACCTTCGCAAGAGCTTCTTCCTTGTGATCCCGCAGCTCCTCCGGCCAGAGACTCCAGTTCTTCTGTTGCTGTCTTTCTTTGATCACACTGTACAGACAGTACTCCTCCAGCCAGTCTCGTTGTTTTTCCCTGAAACTCTCAAAGTCTGTCAGATCTCCGCTTTCCCGGAACCGGTCTGCCGCGATCCGCAAAACCTTGAACCTGGTCTTCGACAGTTTCTCATAGTCGATGTATTCTTCGGATCCTCCCGTGGCATCATAGGAAGCACATTCCTCTTCCGTCAGCAGCCCTTCTTCACAGAGTTTCTCGAGGGAAATCAACAGCGGACTTCCCGCAAATGTGGAAAAAGACTGGTAGGGGGAGTCCCCGTACCCTGTAGGTCCCAGCGGAAGAATCTGCCAGTAGGACTGGGCCGCGTCCGCCAGAAAATCCACAAATTCATACGCATCTTTTGAGAAGCCTCCGATACCATACTTCGTCGGAAGAGCGGTCACCGGAAGCAGAACTCCACTTGCTCTTTTCATAATTCAACCTCAGCTATTCGAAATAAACTTAACCGAATCTCTTTCCAACAGTTCCGCGTCGTAAATCAGATGTTTCCGTTCGCGGCTGCCGTTGATCTGCTTCATCAGCATCTGTACAGAGGACTCCACCAACTCCTCCACCGGCTGTTTCACTGTTGTCAGCGACGGCTGCATATAGCGCGTCATCTCTATTCCGTCAAAGCCAATGACCGAACAGTCCTCCGGTATCCGTTTGCCCGCGTCATAAAGCGCCTTATAGGCTCCCATGGCCATTCTGTCTGAGATCACAAAAGCTGCCGTAAATTCCGTTCCTGATTCAAGCATTTTTTTCATGGTGGCATAACCGTTTGCCTCTGTAAACTCCGGTATGCCGTCATCCATATAACCCACCAGTTCCTCGTCGAAGGCAATTCCGTTCTCCTCCAACGCCTTTCTGTACCCGCGGAGTCGCAGTCGTCCTACCGTCAGATCATCCTTCTGACCGGTAATGATCGCAATCCTTCGGTGTCCCTTTCTGATGAGATACTCCACGACCTTATGCGCCTCTCCGGAGTCATCGATCGACACCGTGGAAACCCGCGGAAGAACATTGTCCTCGTGGCTTAAGCCTGCCACGGAACAGAGAACCATAGGAATACGGATGTTCTCCAGAATTTTCTCCGGGTAGTTCATTTTTCCTCCGAGAAAAATGATTCCCTTCAACCGCTTCTCCTTGGCGATCGCCTCTGCCACATATCCCTCATCCGCGTCACCGCCTACGGTATGCAGCAGATACTGATAGCCCAGATCCTCCAGCCTCTTCTGGAAGTACGGGAACATTCCCTGGAAGAACGGATTGTTGATACCTTTCACGATCAGGGCAACGGTGTTGGACTCTGTCATTTTCAGATTCCTGGCACTGTTGTTCGGGATGTAATTGAACTCCCGGACAACCTCCATGACCCGTTCACGTGTCTTTGCGTTGATTGTCGGATCATTATTGATGGCTCTTGAAACCGTACTGATACTGACATTGCAGATTCTCGCAATGTCTTTGATTGTTAATGCCGCCATACATCCTTCTTTCCGGCAATTACAGTTATTCCATCGCCACTCCTTCGTTGTCAGGAGCTTCCGGTACGACCGTCACTTTACGAAAGGACGGAAAATTCCGGCGTTCATAGTCATTGCCTGTCGCTTTCGCTGCCGCATCTGCCGTACGCAGTGGTCATTCTGTGCATCCGTGCCGCAAGTTCCTCGTCCAAATCTCCGGGAGCGACTCTCCATGTCCAGTTCTTTCCCAGAGTGCTTGGCTGATTGATCCTCGCGCGGTTGTCCAGCCCCAGCCAGTCCTGCATCGGAATGATACAGAGATCCGCCACGGAGGCCTCGGCCAGATTGATGCAGCCGTCTACAAGTACCTGATCTTCATCGCTCCTGGTATGAAGGTACGTCCTCAGCTCCTCTCTCTCTTTGGGAAGAATGCTTCCCAGCCAGCCCGCCAGTGTCTCATTGTCATGTGTACCCGTGTACACAACACAATTCTTCGTGTAATTATGTGGAAAATACGCGTCTCTGTTGCTTGAATCTCTGGAATCGAACGCAAATTCTATGATTTTCATATTCGGATATCCGGACTGCACCACCATCTCTCTCACAGAGTCGGTGATGTATCCGAGATCCTCCGCTATAATCTGAATATTGCCTAGCTTTTCTTTTATTTTTCGGAAGAGCTTCATGCCGGGTCCCTTGACCCATCTGCCGTTCTTCGCAGTGTCTTCACCTGCCGGTATTGAGTAGTATTCGTCAAAACCGCGAAAATGATCTATTCTAATAATATCATAGAATTCCCGGCATTTGCTGATTCTTTTTAACCACCAGTCATAGTTTGTCTGCTCATGGTAATCCCAGTCATAGAGGGGATTTCCCCACAACTGTCCCGTGGCGGAAAAACCGTCCGGCGGGCATCCTGCCACTCTGGAGGGCAGGTTCTCATCGTCCGTCTGGAAGAGTTCCGGACTTGCCCAGAAATCGGCGCTGTCCGGAGACACATAGATCGGAATATCTCCGATGATTTCCACTCCCCTGCTGTTGGCATACTCTTTCAGAGCAAACCATTCTCTGGTGAATTCATACTGCAAAAATTCATAGAAGAGAATATCATCCGCAAGCTCTTCTCTGTATCGGGCGAGCGCCTCCGGTTTCCGGAACCGGATCTCGTCATCCCAGAAGGAAAAACCTGCGCCGCCGAAAGAATCCTTCACCGCCATAAACAGCGCGTAATCTTCAATCCAGAAGCTGTTTTCCTCGAGATACTCCGAAAAACCCGGGTTCTCTCTCTGTTTCCAGACCTCAAAAGCTTTTCTCAAAATCCTGTATCTGCTGTTGTAGAGATAACCGTAGTCCACCGCCTCTTCCGGCGCGTCTTTCGCCAGTTCCTCACAGTCTTCCTCAGTGAGCAGTCCCTGTTTCTTCAGCTCATCTGGGCTGATGAAATAAGGATTGCCGGCAAAGGTGGAAAAGGACTGATAGGGTGAATCCCCGTAGCCTGTGGGTCCGATGGGAAGAATCTGCCAGCAGCTCTGACCCGCTTCCCTCAGAAAATCCACAAACCGTCTTCCCTCTTCCGAAAAGTCACCGATCCCGTACCTGCCCGGAAGACTGAAGATCGGCATTAATACACCACTTTTTCGCACTTGAATCTTCCTTTCTCTGTGCGGCGATCAGCCCTTGACAGCTCCTGCCACAACACCTTCGATAATGTACTTCTGTACAGCCATGTAGAATACGACGATGGGCACGATTGCCATGACAAGAACCGCCATCATTGCGCCCCAGTCCACCTGTCCGTGGGACTGTTTCAGGAACTGAACCGCAATCGGAATCGTCTTGTACTTATTGATATTGAGTACAAGGCTCGGCAGAAGGTAATCGTTCCAGATCCACATGGCATCCAGGATCGCAACCGTAATAAGTGTAGGTTTCATAATCGGAAGAACAATGCGGAAATAGGTCTGAATCGGCGAGCAGCCGTCAATCATAGCCGCCTCTTCGATCTCGATAGGAATCTGTTTAACGAAACCGGTGAACATGAACACCGCCAGACCGGCTCCGAAGCCCAGATATACCACGCAGATTCCCAGAGGATTCGACAGATGAAGAATATTCGCAAATTTGGAGAGTGTGAACATAACCATCTGGAAAGGCACGATCATGGAGAACATGCACAATACATAAATGGTCTTTGTGGCAATGGTTTTTACCCTCACAATGTACCAGGCCGTCATGGAACAGCACAGAACAATCAGTCCAACCGACACAACAGTGATGAACAGAGAGGTTCCGAATACTTTAAAGAAATCGGTCTGTTTGATGGCACTCTCATAGTTCATGAAGCCCACGAAGGTCTTCTTGATGCCCATCCACCAGAGTTTCCATCCTCTGCCTACAGGCACATTGCTGATTCCGAAGGGATTCTGAAAAATATATGCTTTTCTCTTGAAAGAGTTCAGGAGAACAATGAGCATCGGCGCGATCCACAGAATTGACAGAATCACGAAGAATACAGTGAGCACGCCCCCGTGTTTCGGACTCTTTGCCGTCGCTAATTTCGTTTTTTTACCAGCCATTAAAGTTCTACCTCCTTGCGGGTCGTGATCTTATTCTGCGCAAGCGCAATGATCGCTACAAAGATAAAGAAAAGCACAGCTTTTGCCTGTCCTACTCCCTGCCATCCGGTTGTTCCGTACATAGTATTGTAGATATTCAGCGCCAGGAGCTCCGACATCTTGCCCGGATTTCCGCCGGTCAGCGCCAGGTTCTGGTCGAAGAGTTTAAATCCGTTTGTAAGCGTAAGGAAGGTACAGATGGTGATGGTAGGTCTCAGCATCGGAAGGATTACCGATTTCAGAAGCTGGAAGTTGTTCGCTCCGTCGATTTTTGCAGCTTCAATGAGATCCGGTGAGATATTCTGAATTCCCGCCACATAGATAATCATCATGTATCCGATCTGCTGCCAGCAGACAACAGCGACCAGTCCCCAGAAGGCTGTCCACTGGGTGGACACGATGGTCATGGAATGCTTCTGAAGAATGGCGTTGAAGATCATCAGCCAGATATAGGAAAGAACAATTCCGCCGATCAGGTTCGGAAGGAAAAAGGATGTCCGGAAAAGGTTCGTTCCCTTGATGCCCTTCGTGAGCGCCATGGCAATGGCAAAGGACGCCACGTTAATAATCAGAACGGTCACCAGCGTAAACAGCATGGTGTACCACAGGGAATGAAGGAACGTCGTATCCAGTTTCCCGTTGACGAAAAGGATTCTTGTGTAGTTCAGCAGTCCTGTAAACTTCCAGTCTGTTACAGTCGTGAACTTACAGAAGGAAAGAAAAATACCATAGATAAATGGTACGATGAATCCGATCACGAACGCAGCCATCGTCGGCAGCACAAAGACCGGCCAGTATTTTCTCATTGTCTTTTGCATAAAACTCCTTGCCTGCCGCATCGCAAGCAGCAAATAAAAATCTGATGGATGATAGGAACTTTGATTTCCCTGATATAAAAAGAATGTCGCAAGCGACATTCTCGCGCCGAGCGCGGATGCAACGCATCTACATATCGCGCGAGTGCGCATCCTGCGGAGCGTTCTGGTATAGGGATTGCGAAGCAATTTCCTATACCAGAACAAAGTCCGCAAGCGGACCTCGCGCTTGATACAAGAGAAAATGGATGAGTGAACCCGCCACTCACCCATTTTTCTCAAACATGAAATATAAGGAGGTTAGATTATGATGCAGATGATGTAGCAGCTACGTCCTCTGCGGAATCTTCATGAGCCAGTTTCCACTGATCCGCCCATCCTGTTACGAATGCCTCTTTGACTGCGTCCCAGTCTCCGGATCCGTCTGTGTATGCGGTAAGCGGAGCTACTACGTCTTTTCTCCAGTCGTCCACGTTCGGTGTAGCGTTGAATGCCCATGCTACGGACTTGTTGTAGTTGTTTGCGCAAGCACTGAACTCGTTCTTCGGTGCGTAGTCATCTGTGAATGTATCGAAAGGAGCGGAAAGTCCCATCGTCTCATTCATGGCTTTTCTTCCTGTGTCAGAAGTGATTACCCAGTTGAGGAAGTCCTCGGATGCCTTGATGTCCGCCTCGGATGCTTTCGCATTGATTGCCCAGTGGTTCTCAGTACCTACGCAGAGACCCTGATTCTCATCATCTACGCCGAAGTAGATCGGGATCATAACCATCTCATCATTTGCTGTGAGATATCCGTTCTTTCCGTCTGCATCTTTGAGTGCGGAGAACTCCCAGTCACCGTTCTGATAGAAGACTGCCTGCTCCATACCGAACTCCTGCTCTGCATTGTAGGTTCCGCCTGCGAGAGTCTTAGGATCAGCGCCGGAATCCTGTACGTACATATCCCAGACATTCTTGAACTGCTCAAGGTAGGTTCCCTTGATCACTGCCTCACCGGCTGTAGGATCCTCAAGCTTGTCATCTACGAACTCGTAGTAGAGTGGAAGGTTTGCAAGGTGTCCGGAGAATCTCCAGGAAGATCCGTCATCCAGACCTGCAGATGTGAAAGCACCTTTAAGGTCATAGCCGAACTGGTTGTTGATGTCGTCCTTCTTCTGCTGGATGTCGTCAGCTACTTTCTTCAGTGTATCGAAATCTTTGATGTCGTCGATGGATTTGATCACTGCTCCGTCCATGGTGCAGTAGTTATCCACGATGGTCTTGTTGACAATGATTCCGTATGCCTCGTAGCAGTTCGCGATACCTGCTGTCTTGCCGTTGTAGACAATGTCGAGAGAGTGATCGCTTACATGAGAGTAGAGATCTGTATCTTTGAGATCCATGGTGTAGTTATCCCATGTCTGGGCATCTGCGGAATTGCCGATGTTAAAGATGGTCGGTGCCTCGCTCTTTGCCATCTCGGACTGGAGTGTCGTCGCATACTGTCCGGCAGCGGCTGTCAGAACATTGACCTTTGTTCCGGTCTCCTCTGTATATGTCTTCGCCAGATCCTGCCATGCCTCATCGGCCTCCGGCTTGAAGTTGAGAAGGTATACACTTCCGTCACCGGAAGCTTCAGCCGGTGCTGATCCGGACGTCGCCTTCTCTGTAGTTGTGCTTCCACATCCTGCGATCATGGAAGCTGCCATCGTTGTTCCCAGTACCAAACAAAGCACTTTCTTTTTCATTTCTTCTTCCTCCTGAATACGTTTTTCATACTGTTACATTGTTTGAAATCGTTTTCGCAATATTCTCCCAATCCTTTTAAAATAAGTATTGGAAACGTTTTCTATGATCAGAGAATAACATTGATTGGAAACGTTTTCAAGTACCCAAAAGCATCTTCGGCACATTAGGGAATTCAGGGTCATTTCTTTTGTGCAGAACTGATAAAACAGAAGGGTCTCCGAAAAAAAGAGAAGAGGGCGACTGTGTTGACAGCCATCCTCTTCTCTCTTTTGTAATATGCGTTTCTCTTTAATTCTTTTTGTGTGCCTCACTGATGCTCAGCTTATATACCGTCCTTGAAACAAAGTTCTCGCCGGCCTTCAGGAAGGGTCTTGCAAAGCTCTCTGTGTTGAGGGCGTTCGGCGCGAACTGTGTCTCAAGCGCAAAGCCGGTTCTCGGAGCGTAGGCACTTCCGCCTCTTCCGGTCTGCTTCTGAATAAAGTTTCCGGAGTAGAACTGTACGCCGGGAAGATCGGTGAAGACTTCGAGAGTAACTCCGTTATCCTCTGACCAGGACTCGGCCACCTTCTTCACCTCCCCCTTATTCGCTGCCACCACATAGTTCTGATCATATCCGTGCGCCGTCTGAATCTGACTGTCGTCGGAATCGATGTCTGCGCCGATGCTCTTCGGCGTATTGAAATCATAGGCCGTTCCTTTTACATCAAGGTAGGTTCCGAAGGGAATTCCCTGATCATTGATCGGCGTGATCTGATCTGCGGAAATATGCAGAATCTGGGAGCAGATATCTCCGTTGCCCTCACCATTGAGATTGAAATACACGTGGTTTGTCAGATTGCACACCGTATCCTGATCGGATTTTCCACTGTAATCAATAGCAAGGGATCCGTCTTCGGACAGGGTATAGGTGACTGTCACCTCCAGATTTCCCGGGAATCCCTGATCCGTATCCGGGGAGAACAGTCCGAAAGTCACGCTGTTTTTCTCCTCATTGACAGCCTCCGTCTTCCAGAGTCTCTTTCCGTAGAGATCCGGTCCGCTGTGAAGGTTGTTTCCGTTTTCATTTGCTGTCATTTTGTACTCTTTTCCATTGATGAAAAAAGCAGCTCCCGCGCAACGGTTCGCGTTTCTTCCTACGGTTGCGCCGAAAGAATCTCCGCCGGCCTCATAGCCTGCCGCGTCATCGTAGCCGAGAACGATGTCCGTCTTTTTTCCGTTTTCGTCCGAAACGCTGAACGACACCAGTGTTGCGCCGAAATCTGTGACTGTCGCCTCGCAGGCACCCGCTGTCAATGTATAGAGAGAAGCCTCCCCTTTCGAAGTACTTCCGAAACTTCTTTTTGTTACACTCATATCTTCCTCCTCAAGCCCTCAGGGCTTTGTCTGATTTTGAATTTAGATGCTCTTATTCTATCATCTCCGATATCGGTCGTAAACGTTTTCGTTCCTGCGTCATTTTTTATTCAAATCAATTTGATTCAAATCATTCTGAATAAAAATGTTCTGAAAACCATAGATCTGCACGCAGGACGAAGATATGCACGCTCACACGTCGTTTCGTCGTCAGCGCTGCGCCGCCTTTTTGTCGCCGATTCCGGAAAACTCGCGCACTTTTCAGCCTATTTATTCAAGTAATATTTGATGTGCGCTCAGACAGTCCTCCACCGGCGACGCTATGCTCGCGCTTCCTTCCTCAACTTCCTACTGTTCGCGTACATGTCTTCGCCCTGCGTGCCGCAAATCTTATAACACTTCATAGCAAAAGCCGATCGCAGTTATCCACGATCGGCTTTTTGTCAATTATTATCGAACGACAAAATGTCTTCTCACAATCAGGAATCCATAGAAGAACCAGATATAGAAATACCATAGTACCAGAGTAATCGCCGGATATTCCATCGAGGCAAGTTTCATGATCACTGCGACGACAATGATAGCCAGCGAGAACAGATGGATCCAGATGGTTTTCTCTTTCCGGTCTGTAATCAGATGCAGGATTGTCGCCGGCATGAAGGAATAGTCCATACAGATGACAAGTATTCCGACAAAGTCGTACCATTTCAGAGTCATGCCCTCGTAAAATACGCCGCAAATCGCAAGTGTAGTTGCGACAAATACTACGATATCTATAATGCCTGTGATCTTTCGAATTATTCCCATTGTCTCCTCGCTCCTCATTTCTTCTTGCGGCTCCCGGGCAAATCATGCCCTTCTTTGAGTAATTTCAACTCACGCCAGAATATAGTCAACGACCGGCTGAATGTATTTCACATCGGAGCTGTCGAAGGAGTGACCATAGGTCTCGCCCAATTCTCTCTGCTTCTCGTCCTTGCTCTTTTTCAGGGAGTTTGCGAATGCCTTCATCACGAGTCTGGACGGGAGATTCATTTTCTCATAGTTGATTCCTCCCTGACAGTAGAAGGTCTTGATGTAGGTGCGCTGCTCGTCGGTGAGAAGATTCTTCAGCGCTGTCTCTGCATGAGGATCGCCGACCGGACCGGCGCCTACCGCTACCACAGCAAGGTGTTTATCTTTCCAGTCCTTTGCCCGATCCAGGAACCAGTTTGCCTTTACAACTTTTCCGGCCATGAACCATCCGGCGTACACGATAGCCTCGTATGCGTCGAAGAAGCTGCTCTCCTTTTTCTGCACGTCTTTTACGTCAAACAAATCCGCGCTCATTCGCTCGGAAAGCCACCCGGCATATTTCTTTGTAAAGCCTGTCTGTGATGTATAGATTACCAATGTCTTCATTCTCGCACACCCCTTTCAAAATCATTACTCGTTCTATCTTATTGTTCTTTATGATATATGCGCAGAAACAAATTGTCCATATCAAATTCCAGATACGATTCCTTATCACCCAAAAAACCGCCGACCTTTCGGCCGACGGCAACATACGTTATGCACCTTTTCAGGTTTCCTTTTTATTATTATCCACGAACGTAGATTCGTCCCGTTGATTACGAGCGTCCATTTCTCCATCGATCCTCAGTCGTAGAGATTCGGAGCAATGGTATCGTCGTTCATATTGTCCGCATTGTACCAGTAACCGGCTGTGGGAACGTCTTCAAGGGTTGCCCCGTTGGCTGCGGCGGTCAGCGCATAGAGTGTATAGTATCCCATCATCAGAGGCGACTGGGTGACAGCGCCGTAAAGCGTCCTGTCCGCGACAGCATTCTTGACTATGGAACCGGCGTCGAAGCCGACACCGATGACGTCTCCGTTTTCTGCATCGGTTCCGAGGACAGAAAGACTGGCGTCTGCCGCAAGGATCCCTTCTGTTGCAGTCTGATTAGATCCGAAGATCGCGATAGTATCGTCTTTGGAAAGAATTGTTTGAGCCTCTGTGGCACAGAGTTCCACTGTAGTCTGTTCCGGAACCGAAACCTCGATGATGACATCTACGTCCCCTTTGTCAGCTCCCTCTACCGCGTTCACATAGAACTCGTTTCCTTCTACGGCAACAGTCTTTCCGTCCTTCTGAAGCAACATGATCATCTCGTTGAGAAAACCGAGTCCTCTCTGCTGAATGTTCAGCGCGGAGGCATCCTGATTCACTTCGCCGATTCGTACCGTTCCCTTCGCTCCCGCAATCACATCCTTGATTGCTTCATACATATTGTCGGCGGCTGTAGCCCCTGCCGCGCCATTGTCCGTCGTCACCGTACACACGATGGAGCCGTCCGGAGCATCCGCAACGCCCGTATCAAAGGCAACCACCGGTATCTTCTGATCCGCGCAGTCCTGAAGAGAAGGAATGACTGCTGTTGTATCACAGGCTGCCAGTCCGATTCCCGCCGGTCTGGAGGCAATCGCTCTGTTGAGCATATTCACCTGATCCGCGATATCGGAATCCGACTCCGGACCCTCGGCCTTATAGGTAACACCGAGCTCAGATGCGGCATAATCCATTCCCTTAATCGCCGCCTGCCAGTAGGTGGACTGGAAGGATTTCACAATCACAGGAAAATCATAAGCAGAATCCGCATTGATACCTTCGAACTGTACCGGAATATCCTCAGAGCCAGCCGCCCCGGATTCCTGAGAAACCGAACTTTCGTCTTCACTCCAGGAAAAAGCTTCCAGACTCTCTGCAGATTCCGTTCGACTTGATTCCTTTCCCCCGGATCCGGAAGAACCTCCCGTCCCGCATCCGGCCAAAAGTGAAGCAGTCATTGCTGTACTAAGTATAGCTGCCATTATTTTCTTCTTCATCTCCGCTTCCTCCTCGTCCACACACATTCAAACGTTTCACACTATTTTTATTATAAACTTTTCGGCGGAATATGCAACTCTACGTATACAAATCTGTAAAAACAGAAAAAAAGAGCACCGGCTTTCACCGATACTCTCCCGTACGTGAAGCTTCACACGACTGAAGTCGCGTGCTTCCATACCCGTTTTTCTAAGATATGGACTCATTGACTACATATACGGTCTGGCACCGAAGCATCACACCGCAGCGTGAAGTTCTGCATCCAAACTAATGAGTGTAGACAATGTGCATGTGCTTCTATGCACGGCCTCTGGAACTTTTGCCAGAAGTCGCTGCCCATCCGTCGCCGGAAGGGACTTTATGATCTCACGAATAAAATATCTTGCTCCGATGTTATAGGAGGCATTTAAGTCACAGCTATACAGCTTTCCTGTTGGAAATTCGCACAGACCGTAGTTCCCTCGTGTCTTGCTGGACTCGTTTCCGCGTAAGACCCTGCCGGAGCCATCGAACGCAAATCTTGATGTTCCCCAGGCATTGACTCTTGCGATACGGATCCCGCACCTGTGTGCCTTGTCTGTTACCATAGACTGCACATAGCGGGCTTTCCACAGATGGAGTCTCATTTTCTTCGCGCCGTGCGTACGTCCGCCAAGATCAAGGTGCTCAAATACAATCGCATCCGCATGACATTCGACCGCCAGATCCATGATAAAGTGAGCTGTTTTTACTGCGATGTCATCATTCACACCGCAGACCAGCTTCCATTGTCTGGAAAGCTTCCGCACCCCGTGACGTTGTGATTTCTTTACACGATCGATCTTGCGCTTCAGAGAGTCGTATTCTCTCGCCAGGCGAAAAAAACGTCTGCCGAGGACCGTGCCATCTGCGCGCATGACCGAACATGTGCAGGCATTGTTTAACCCGAGATCAACAGCAAGAACAGTTTGATCAAACACTTCCGTATGGTTAAGTTCTGTTTTCTCCTCAAATGCAAAATCGAGAAACCACTGTTTCCCTCGTTTCTGCAACGTTGGTACACACTCTTTTCTGGAAACACAGTGTTTTTTGACATAGTCAACATCCGTCTTGCGAAGCGAAACCGAAATCCAGTCCCACGTATTGTGGTAGAAAACTTTGAGCTTTGCTTTATATTCATCCGTTCGTAGGAACATGTTCCCTTTATACATGGCAGGATAGATACATCCGGCCTTCGGAATGGAAGGTGCGCACCCTCTTTGTCCTGGATCAGCTGATTCCCACTTTTTCAGATTTGACTGATACGAGCTTACCTTTCCATATCCTTCCGCGATCGCAGCTCTTCTGAGGTAGGAGGGAAATTTATAGAACTCCATGCCAAAGTCGTACCGCACAACAGGTCGGTTTTTTGTCATCACACTGAAACCTTCCGCCAGCTGTACTGCTTGCTTCTGGTTGGAACACTGAGCAAATTGATCCCATTCGTTGAGGATGACTTGGATATAGAAATCCACAGCTCTGCGATACAAGCGGATCGTATCTTTGAAAATGTGATTGTATTCCTTGATTTTCACGGAATACGTAGACATGATCTTCATATCGCAGAGCCTCCTTTCCCGTCAACGATCTTTCTGAGAATCTATGTACTGTTTAACTTGGTCAAAACTTCGGTCACTGACCGTTACAATACAGTAGGACGGATTCCACAGGTGTTCGCCCCAAAGCTGTTTTTTTAAATCCGGATGATTCATGAACAACCATCTTGCAGTATTCCCTTTTAATATTTTGATCATATCGGATGGGAAAAACTGCGGTTTACAGTCAACAAGAAGATGAATGTGATCTGGCATAACTTCCATGGCTATGATCGAAAAAGCGTATTCTTTCGCCATATGATTGAGATATCCTTTAATCTCCTCGTCGATCCCATGGACCAGAATTTTCTTTC
Organism: Eubacterium sp.; assembly: GCA_024684035.1. Taxonomy (GTDB): domain Bacteria; phylum Bacillota; class Clostridia; order Lachnospirales; family Lachnospiraceae; genus Bilifractor. The sequence goes on from JAIKXQ010000038.1 coordinate 36,098, forward strand.
TGTATTTCGTACACCACACAATATGATATTGCAGAGAATACACATATCCCCTACCATATGTAAGCTTTGAATCATTTGTATTAGAGATCACTTTATCCATATAATTATGATACCATATGTAGACTAAAAATAAAAGAAGTGGCGGCTAACTCACGACTGAAGTCACGAGAATGCGCCGCCACATTTTTCAATATCCCTTGATATCAAAATAATACTCATGTTCTTCCACCGGAAGGCTCGTGCGGTCCACGTGCTCCACGCTGATCCAGTGTCCCTTGTTAACGCCCTGAATCAAACGGTAGATCTGCTCCAGTGTCCCCTGTGCCTCCATGACGACAGAGCCGTCCGACTCATTCATGACCCAGCCGGTTATTCCCAGATTGTCTGCCACCGTTTTCGCGCGGTATCGAAAACCGACGCCCTGCACACGGCCGCTGAAAACCAGCCGCTGCCGGATAATCTTATTCTCTCCGATATTCAAAGAAGTCACCTCTTACTTCTTTTGCTTTTTGTCTTTCTTGTCTTTTTCTTTTTTGTCCTTGGATTTCTGGTTTTTCTTCGCAGCCTTGGATTTCTTGCGCAGAGAAATCACCTCAGGAAGGACATACTTGTTCTGATATGCGTCGAACTCTTCCACAAATTCATTCTGCGTTCCGTCCTTAAGTTCATTGAGATATCCGTGGATCTCAAAGGAGGAGTTCTTAGTCTGGATGATGCAGACAGCCACGTTGGAGCAGTGATCGGACACTCTCTCCACATTGGTGATGTAATCCGTAAGAAGGATTCCAAGTTCCACGCGGCATTCGCCGGCCTGGAGTCTGTCGATGTGTCGGTTCTTGATCTCCTTGGTAAGATCGTCGATCACCTCTTCCAGAGGCTCCACGTTTCTGGCGAGGACATCGTCATCACTCTCGAAACTATCGATGGTAAGGGAGAGGATCTCCTCCAGGGCAGCTTTGAGAACTTTGATCTCGCTCTGCGCCTTACTGGAGAACTTCAGTCCCTGCTTATTCATATCGCTGGCGAGCTGCGCCATATTGATGGCGTGGTCACCGATTCGCTCGAAGTCATTGATGCTGTGAAGCATCTCGGAAACAGCGTCGTTGTCTGCCTCCGTCATATCCTTGCTGGAAAGACGGATCAGGAAGGTATCCAGCTCATCCTCGAGATAGTCGAGCTGCTGCTCCATGGCAATGATCTTCTGCACCTCATTCTCGTCGAAATTCTCGAAGACACGGAGTGCCTTGATAAAGGACTTCTTCGCCAGATGTGCCATTGCCACCGTCTTGTCACGACACTGCTGTACTGCGAGACCGGGGGAAAGAAGAAGTCGTTCGTCCAGAAGTACGGATTTTCTCTCCTCCTCTTCTTCCTCCTCTTCCTGAACGCTGAACATTCTCTCGACCAGCACACAAAGTCTGTGGGAGAAGGGCAGAAGGATCAGGATGGTACCGATATTGAAAATTGTATGGAATACCGCGATCTGGAAAGCATTGATGTTCCGGCCGAAGATCGGCAGACTCACCGCATAGCGGGCAACCATGTAGGCAGCCAGCCAGATTATCGTTCCGAGGATCTTGATGAGTATGTGAAGCGTCGGCACACGTTTCGCCTTCTTGCTGACACCGATACCGGAGAGGATCGCTGTCACGCAGGTTCCGATATTCGCACCCATGACAAGGGGAATCGCCATACCGAAACTGATCTGTCCCGTGAGAGCCAGTGCCTGGAGTACACCGATGGCCGCAGCGGAAGACTGAATCACACCGGTGAAGGCTGTACCGATCAGAACACCCATGAACGGATTGTCAAAGGCGATCAGGAAACTCTGGAACTCCGGCATATCCGCAAGCGGAGATACCGCGTCGGACATCAGCGTCATGCCGTACATAAGAACGGCAAAGCCAACCATAATCGTTCCGACGTCTTTCTTCTTCTGCTGTTTGCTTCCCATGATCAGGATCACGCCGAACATGGCAACCAGCGGCGAGAAGTTCTGAGGCTTGAGCATGGAAATCGCGAAATTCTCAGAAGAGAGTCCGTTCAGGGAAAGGATCCATGCCGTCAGTGTGGTTCCGATATCAGAACCCATGATCACATGTACGGTCTGACTGAACTCCATGATTCCGGAGTTTACGAGACCCACGAGCATAACTGTCAATGCCGAGGACGACTGAATCGCAATCGTGATTCCGGCGCCGAGTGCAAGACTCTTAAATGGATTCGATGTAAGCTTCTTGAGAACACTCTCAAGACGTCCGCCCGCCATCTTCTCCAGATAGTTTGACATGATGTTCATTCCAAAGAGAAAAAATGCCAGACCACCTATCATCGAAAACAAATTATAAATACTCATTTTTTCCTCCAAAACGGAGGCCGCAGACGCGTCCCCCGTTTCATCAATTCTTTTGTTTAGTTGTGCGCGGTGCCCGGATCAGCATCATTTGTCTTCCATTCCGTTGATCTGAACATCCAGAAGGTGCTCCTCCAGCTGAAGAGCATGGATCTGCTCACCTATCCCGGCCGTCTGCAGATACGCGGCCGCCGCCTCATTGTCTGTCTTCAGGAATCCCTTCGTGAATGCGTCCGGAAGCATGAATTTCTTCTCGCCGGCAGCAAACTTCACCGTCAGCCGCTGTCCGTCCCGGGCTGTGATTTCACCATCCCCGAACCGGCTGTGCCGCACCGGAACTCCAGTCAGATCCGGTTCTTTCATCGAAAGCTTCTTCTTCTCGAGATTCCGGATCTTTGTCCTGCAGCTGCGAAGCTGCATCTTCAAAAGCGCCTCCTCACGGTCTTTGGCCTCGTCCGCAGCAGATTTCTTACGTCTGCGCTTCTTCGGAGCCGCAGTTCTCTCATCGTAGAGCTCATAGTTGTGCGCACAATAGATGATATCGAAGGCGAGGATATGATTCTCACTGTCTACTTCCGTGACGGAACTATCGTCCGTCTCGTCCGCTTCCTCCTCCAGGCGGGCATCCACCTTCTTCAGCAGATCCTCCTGTTGAATCAGCTCCGTCGTCAGCTGATCACACATCCTGTAATAATTCGGAATACTGAGAAGTTCATTCTCGATGATCGGCTCCTCAAATCCCACATATTCGGCAAAAGCCTTGGCCTCGTCCTCCCGAAACAGATAGTTATCCTCGGGATCCACAAAGCTCAGATAAAGAATAGCCGCGGTGATGTTCTGATGATATTTCCATTTCTCCGCGTCCACACTGCGAAGAAGATCATTCATCGTCCGGACAAAGACCTCCGCCTTTGTCTGCCTGACAGCATAATCCGATTCATCCGGAGCGAGCAGCGCGCGAAAAGCCTCTCTGACAGCGTCCTCGATCTCGGGGCCTTTGCTGCAGAGAAACGCAACTCCCTGGATCGGCTGGAAAGAAGCATCACTGATCAGATTCTCCTCTCCCTCCATGGCTCTCTTGAACATCTCACCGAAATGCTCCGCATTCTGATCCCAGTATTTCTGAAAATTACTGATTACAGACCACTTGGCGATTTCATGTCTCTCTGTGTTATTCAGTGCTTCGTATCTCTCTGAATAATTATCGAATATCTTCTGCAGGCGATCGTTATCCATACAAGCCTCCCGTTCTGTAAACCTTTCCTGTGCCGTCCTACAGCTGTTCTGTCCGCATCCTTCTTAACCATCACCCACCCGGTGAGTGATACGATCTGCCGGAAGAAAAAGCATCTGCCACAAAAATTGTCACACTGGTTCAACCTATACCGAAAACCGTCACTATCCCTCTCAGTTTCAATTCTATAACCCACGGCCCATGACGTCAAGAATTTATACCTGCAGCTTGTCGCCCAACCAACTTCCCCCTGTGAGCGCCGCAGAGCGTTTTGTCTCATAGAGAATGCGAAGCAATTTCCTATGAGACAAAGAAGAGGAGCCATAGGCTCCCCCTCATCTCTCGGTTTCTGTTGAAAGCAGAATCCGGTCATTATTAAATTTTTCACCCGCGTTATCCGCGAATTTCCGGAGAAGATCATCCACCGTCATATGGGACCTCTCTTCTCCGCTGACATCGAAAACAATTCTTCCCGCGTCCATCATCAGCGTGCGGTTGCCAAGCTCAAGAGCCTGGTTCATATTGTGAGTGACCATCAGGCAGGTAATATTTCTTTCCTTTACAATCTGCTTTGTCAGCTCCAGCACCTTGGACGCTGTGGCCGGATCCAGAGCCGCCGTGTGCTCATCCAGAAGAAGCACCTTCGGTGTCACCATGGTTGCCATCAAAAGGGTCAGTGCCTGCCTCTGTCCTCCGGACAACAGCCCGACAGGATTTTTCATCCGGTCTTCCAGCCCCATATCCAGCAGGGAGAGCTGCTCTCTGAAATACTTTCTCTCACGATTGCTGATCATGCTGAACACACCTTTTCTGTGGTTCGAAGCCCGCAGAAAAGCGATGGCCAGATTTTCCTCAATGGTCATGTGCGGAGCCGTTCCCATGAGCGGATCCTGAAAGAGCCGTCCGATGAATACGCTTCTCTTGTGCTCCTCCATAAAGGTGATCTCCCGGCCGTCGAGAATCACGTTTCCCGCATCCGGAAAAAAGCTTCCCGCGATTGCATTAAACATGGTGGATTTTCCGGCTCCGTTGGAGCCTACCACCGTCGCGAAATCTCCATCGTTCATCCGGAGATTCAAATCTGTGAGCGCCTTTTTTTCATTTACCGTTCCGGCGTTGAATGTTTTTGCAATATGAATCAGTTCAAGCATCTGCGGATCCTCCTTTTCCCATAATACCCGCCGCAGATCCCATGCTCTGCTGAAGCTGTCTGTGCTTGCGGAGTTTGAGAGCAACCAGCTGGCGGATTCTGGGAATCGTGAGGGCCAGGGCAACAATGGCCGCAGACACCAGTTTGAAAGCCTCTGTAGGAATATTCAGTCTGAGAGCCATGGACATGATCAGACGATAAAGAATCGAACCGATCACGACGCCGAAAATCCTCAGAAGCATACTTCCTTTCCGGAAAAAGACATCTCCGATGACCAGCGAAGCCAGAGCGATGGTTACCATACCGGTTCCAAGGTTGATATCACTGGTTCCGTTAATCTGTCCAACCAGGGCTCCCGCCATTCCGGTCAGCGCATTGGAAAAAACAAGTCCACAGACAATCATCACTGCAGGATTGATGGATGAGGCTCTCACCATGGCCGGGCTGTCGCCGGTGGCACGGATGGAGAGTCCAAGTCTTGTTCCAAGGAAGAGATGAATCCCTATACATACGAAGAAAAGAATCAGTGCCAGGAGGATCAGATTGCTCCACTGTTTCCAGACGCGGCCCTCCGACAGGGAGGCAAACATATCGAAGATCGTATCCGAACCGAAGATCGAGACATTGGAAGAGAAGCCCATCACCGCCAGATTGACAGTATAGAGTCCCGTATTCACGATAATTCCGGCGAGGATACTCTCGACGCCCAGTTTGGTCTGCAGGAATGCGGTGACAAAACCGGAGAGCATTCCGGCGGCCATTCCGAGAACAACAGCCAGAACCGGATGCCCAGAGATGGTGACCATAGCCCCCACCGCGCAGCCAAGGGTATAACAGCCGTCTGTGGAAAGATCACAGATATTCAATATGCTGAAACTGATAAACAATGACAGCGCAACCAGCGAATAAATGAGTCCAAGCTCAAGCGCCGTCTGTATGATCCCGATGGATAAAAAACCTGACAAATCCTATGTCCTCCTGATACATCATTCTTACTTTTTATTTCTCAAAACTCTTATCTGTTTTGATCGCACTTACCTCTGTACAGTAAGGCATAAATGCCTCCTGAATTTTTGTCATGTCCAGGCCCAGCTCTGTCACTACGTCAGTATTAACCTTTGCAATACCATTGTCGAAAGTCTTAACCGGTGTTGTGGCCGGATCTGCTCCGTTCACAAGAATGTCTGCAGCCATATCCGCAGTCTCTTTTCCGAGGTTTGCGTAGTCAACACCGTATCCGCAGAATGCTCCGTTCAGAGCGAAGGAGTCAGCGCCTGCGTAATGCTTGATTCCTGCCTTGATGAAGGACTTGTAGATCGCAAGCTCTGCTGTCATAACCGTGTTGTCTGTAGGTGTAAATACCACATCGACCCCCTCTGCGATCATTGCATTTGCTGCATCTGTGATACCTGTTGTGTCTGTACCGGTCTTCTCGATATATTTCACACCCTTCTTGTCCAGATATGCCTTTGCATCCTTGATGGCCTGCTCGGAAGCATCCTCACTGTTGGAATACAGAAGGCCGACATAATCGGTGTCCGGATCCTCTGCAAAAATCAGATCCATGATCGCGTCTGTATTCAGCACGTCAGAAGTACCTGTGATATTTGCCCCCGGTGCGTCCATGGCTTTGACAAGCTGTGCGCCTACCGGATCGGAGCATGCAGCGAACACAATCGGAATCGGATCGTTCTTTGTGGCTGTCTGCATGATCTGCGCTGTCGGTGTCGCGATCGGAATGATCAGATCCACCTTGTCGCTGATCAGCTGGGAAGCGATCTGCTGAAGAACGGTTCCGTCCGCCTGTCCGTTAAACGTGTAATCCTCATAGTCGAAGACAACACCGAGTTCTTTTGCCTTTGCGTCCAGCTCCTTCTCGATGTTCTGCTCAATCTGATTCAGAGAAGCATCGTCTACGAGCTGTACGATACCAACCTTGTATACCTTTCCTTCCTCTACGGAAGCGGCTGCGGAAGAAGCTTTGCTCTCCTCCTTGCCGGATGCAGACGAACTGCCGGTTGATCCACAGGCCGCCAGAGCGATTGTCATAGTTCCTGCCAGAATTGCTGCTGCGATTTTCTTTGCTGTTTTTCTCATAATTACCTTCTTTCTCAGGTGCCCCTTACCTGTCGTAAAAATAGTCTGTGCGCAGTCAGCGGTTTCCAGGCATAAAAAAAAGCCTTTCCCCCATGGAACATGGGACAAAAGCCAAACTTCTGCGATACCACCCAAATTGACGTCTGCGACGCCCGCTCACTTACACACCATCATGCGTACCCGATTGATAACGGATGGGTTCCCGTCGACATCTACTGAGCGAATGATATCCGCCGTTCAAGCCGCCCTCAGAAGTCCATTCATCAAAGACCTGTCTGCTGCAATCCCATCACCTGCAACTCTCTTAGAGACAGTGAATCAATGACTACTACTCTTCCTCAAAGGTTTATACTGATTATAATAAAACGGCCTGCGGATGTCAACATCGCAGGCCGCTTTCTTTTGAGTTTTTTGTCGTTTTTCCTGCCTTTCGGCTTACATTTTGCGGACAGCTTCCAGAAGGAGCTTTCTGAATTGCGGTGCCGCCTCATCGGCAGCCGCTGCCACTTCCTCATGGGACAGTTTCTTATGAGAGAGTCCCGCTGCCGCATTGGTGATACAGGAAATCCCACAGACACGGAAGCCGCAGTGCACCGCCGCAATCGTCTCCACAGCCGTACTCATGCCGACCGCACAGCCCCCCAGCTCGCGGAACATCCGCACCTCCGCCGGTGTCTCATACTGAGGTCCGGGATTCTGAAGATAAACGCCTTCCCGAAGAGTGAACCCGCACTCTGCAGCGCTCTCCCGGATCAGCATGGACAATTCTTCGTCGTAAGCCGCACTCATATCCGGAAACCGGGTGCCAAGACTCGCCGGATTCGCTCCGCGAAGAGGAGATGGCACAAAGGTGGAAATCTGATCGGTGATCAGCATCAGATCCCCCGGCCGGTATTCTTCTCTGAGTCCTCCGGCCGCATTGGTGAGCACAAGAATGTCAGCTCCCATCTGCCGCATCAGACGAACCGGAAGAACCACTTCTTCCGGAGAATAGCCCTCGTAGAGATGTACACGCCCCTGCATGACCACAAGGGGTGTCTCCCCTGCATAGCCGAATACAAAGCGTCCCTCATGTCCGGCCACTGTGGATACCGGAAAGCCCGGGATATCTCTGTATTCAATCACGGCTTTCTGATCAATCTCTTCCACAAAATCTCCGAGTCCGGAGCCGAGCACGATCGCAACCCTCGGCCGGAACGGAATCCTGTCTTCCACCGCCTTCCGGCAATTTTCAAGTTTCACTTCTGTGTCTGTCATTCTCTGCCTCCTCTTGTTATTAAGAATCTGAGTGTATCGCCTTTACTCGTCGCGCGAACCAATACGCGGAAGGGGACAAAGTCATACAGCGCGAACGATAGGATGCGAAGGTTCGAACAATTAGTTCGCGTAAGTTCCAGAGCATACGCGTTCACGCGTCGCTCTCGTCCTCAGCGCTCCGCCGCTTATTCAGGTGCTCCGCCAAAACTCGCGCACTTTGCATTAATGCCCTTCGGGCGATGTACAAAGTGCGCTCAAACATGTCTCCCGCACCTGTGCTATGCTCGCGCTTCGGTCTCCGCTTCCAAGCGTTCGCGCCGCATGACTCTGGTACTTACGCTGGTTATGCATCCCCCCAAGAGAGATCAAAAGATAAAGTTGAAAGATCCGGCACTCACGCAAGCAGTGCATCCCTCATCATGATGATTGCGTTCTCCACCGGGCTCGTATAGTAATTTTTCCGGAGTCCTGTCCGAACGAAACCTGCATGCTCATACAGGCGGATGGCCGTTTCATTGCTCTCTCTCACTTCGAGAAAGATTCTCGTGATCCCGGCCGCGAGAGTACGGCGGATCAGTTCGTCCACCAGCAGCCGGCCGATTCCGGCTCTTCTGTATTCCTTCTGAACGGAGACGTTTGTGATGTCTCCCTCATCCGGGATTCCATAGGCGCCGATGTATCCGCAGATCTCCGTTTCCCCGGCTTCTGTACTCTCGGCCACGAGGAAATATACTCCCTCTCTTTTCAGGAAATCGGAAAAACTCTTCCTGCTCCAGGGTGTGGAGAAATTCTCTTTCTCAATCTGTGCAACCCGGTCCAGGTCTTCCTCGCACATCGGTCTGATCACGATCTGTTGTTCTTCGGACATATCTTCTCCCTCGTATAGCTAGTCTTCGTAGCTGTCGCCTGCGCCGTAGTCCGCAGGGCGAAGTCTCGCCGACTTTTCTTCCATCTCGCGCATGGAACGTCCCTTTTCTGCCTGCTCCCGCTCAGCCTGGGACACTCTCAGGTATTCCGGACTGTGTTCTGCCGCAGACACGTACTTTCCTTCGCTGTAATAGACGCTTCCCAGCTCTGCCACCGCAGCGGCCCTCTGTCTGTTCAGGTGTCCCGGTGCCTCTGCCCAGGGAACCGTGAGGTTTTCCGACAGGTAACTGCGGTTCGGTTCCACGCCGTCTCCGAGAACAGTCACTTTCTCGCCGAGGGCATTCAGTTCCCGCACAAGTTCTTCCACAGAGACTGCACACTGTTCTTTTACAACTTCCAGCCGGTGATCCCGGAATCTGCAGATTCCGGTGTATACCTGGGCTCTTCTCGCATCCATCATGGGAACGATGAGTCCCTCTGTGTCAAAAAGGTTATTTGCCAGGCCGTAGATCGTCGGCACCTCAATGACGGGCTTGTCAAGGGCAAGCCCCAGCCCCTTGGCTGTCGCGGAACCGATACGGAGCCCCGTGAAGGAGCCGGGTCCTGCGGCAATGGCAATCGCATCGACGGATTCCAGTTCCAGGCCGATCATCTGAACGATGGTATCAAGCATGGGAAGGAGCGTCTGTGAGTGTGTCTTTTTGTAATTGACGGTATAATCCGCCACCAGCTGCCCATCTTCCATAAGGGCAACAGACGCTGTCATCCCCGAGCTGTCCAGTGCAAGTATCTTCATTCTTTCATTCCCTCAACGCTAATCTCTCTGTAATCAAAACCTTTTTCCGGCACTTTCCGGATCCGGATGCGGATCACGTCTTCCGGAAGTAGTTCACGGATCATGTCCGCCCACTCGATCAGGCAGACTCCGTCTCCGTTAAAGTACTCGTCGTAACCGATTTCTTCCATTTCTTCCGGCTCTTCAATCCGGTATACATCAAAGTGATACAGCGGCAACCGGCCGTCCGTGTATTCCTGCACGATTGTAAACGTGGGGCTGCTGACCGGCTCGGTAATTCCGAGTCCCTCTGCCAGACCCTTGGCAAATACAGTCTTACCAACGCCCAGATCTCCGTCCAGGGTAAAAATCTGCCCGGGCACTGCCTCCAGTCCAAGCTTTTGCGCAAAAGCAAAGGTCTCTTCCGGGCTGTTCGTCTCTATAATCATAGCTATTTCCTCTCTCTGATCCCGTGTCCGCAAGCGTCCCATCCGAAGGAAGACAGAGCCATACACCTTCACACATGACTTTCCCTTCGGCACTCCGTTGCCTGATACAGGGACCAGACGGCTCACGATAAACGGCTTTCATTTTATCATAAGTTCCTATATAATGACAGTAATCTTGACAAAGGAGGATTTCAAATGTCAAATCCAATTGTAACAATCACCATGGATAACGGCGATGTCATCAAGGCTGAGCTCTATCCGGAGATTGCACCGAATACTGTAAATAACTTCATCAGCCTGATCAAAAAGGGCTTTTACGACGGCCTCACCTTCCACCGCATCATCGCCGGATTTATGATCCAGGGCGGAGATCCGGACGGAAACGGAACCGGCGGCCCGGGCTACTCCATCAAAGGCGAGTTCTCCGGAAACGGCCATAAAAACGATCTCTCCCACACACCGGGAGTTCTCTCCATGGCCCGTGCGATGAATCCGGACTCCGCAGGAAGTCAGTTCTTCATTATGCACGCCGACGCAAACTACCTGGACGGCCAGTACGCCGGCTTCGGAAAAGTCATCGAGGGTATGGACGCAGTCAATAAGATTGCCGAGTCCGAGACTGACTGGAACGACGCTCCGCTGTCTCCGGTTGTCATCCGCACCATGACCGTAGACACTCTGGGTGTTGAGTATCCGGAACCGGAGAAGTGCTGATCTCACATAATGATTTCACCGTCGACTTCACAGTAATATGTGGAGTCGGCTTTTTTTATGTCCGCCCTGCCGGCTGTAGCCTCCGTGAGATCCCGGATGAGCCGGTCCGCATCCTGTGCCGGAAGAATGACGCGCATACTCACCTTGTCCAGATATTCCGAGGAGAGCACCGGCACACTCTGCTGCGCCAGAAGGTACTGAAGCTTCCCTACGTCTGTGTACTCCGCGCCGATCTCCAGAATCGTCCCGTAGATTTTCTCAGTCAGAACACTGTTGTCGATTCCGTCCCGGGCGGCCTGCGTGTAGGCGCGCACAAGACCTCCCGTCCCAAGAAGAACGCCTCCGAAATACCTGGTGACAACAACAGCCGCATTGGTGAGAGAAGCTCCGGTGAGCACATCCAGAATGGGTCTTCCCGCAGTTCCCTGGGGTTCCCCGTCATCAGAGGCTCTCATCTGTTCACTCCTGCTTCCCAGTACATAGGCCGAGCAGTTATGTCTGGCATCCCAGTATTTCTTCTTCATCTCATCGATGAAAGCCACTGCCTCTTCCTCTGTCTCCACATGTCTGACCGTGGCGATAAACACGGATTTTTTCTCCTCGTACTTTCCCTCGCCTCCGGTATAAACCGTGCGGTAAGAGGGCGGCATGTTCTGTTCCTGTCCCATGGTTCCTCTGTCCTCCTGTTTTTTCCTATTCACAGGGTAACACAATTGGCGCTTTATTTCATCGCCCATTTTTGCTATAATAATGAGGATTTTAGTCTATTGCGGGTCTTCGTTTCCGAAGCATTTCCGAAGCGGATTCCGAGGATCCTGTACAGGAGGTTTTTCGAAAAAATTATGGACTTAAGTAAAAAGGGTATTCGAAAAGAAAGGGTGCAGCTTGAGTCAACCGCGCCCCGTATGGGTAAGCGCTTCGGAGTCTCGCTGCTCCGGGTGCTCATGTATCTCCTGATCGCCATGGCGACCAGCGGCATCTGTCTGGCTGCAGGCTCGTATCAGGGTATGATCGATGACGCGCCGGACATCACGGACGCAAGCATCTCCCCGCTTGGATATGCTTCCTTCGTCTATGATTCCAGCGGCAACCAGATCCAGAAGCTCAGCTCGGTTGAGGGAAACCGTGTCTCCATGGATATCAAGAATATCCCGGAGAATATGCAGCATGCGATTGTAGCCATCGAGGATTCCCGATTCTACGATCACAACGGTGTCGATCCCCACGGAATGATCCGTGCTTTCGCCGTCATGCTCTCCTCAAACTTCGCCGAGTCCGAGGGTGCTTCCACCATCACTCAGCAGCTTCTGAAGAACAACGTCTTCACCGAGTGGATGTATGAGTCCCGGATCCAGCGTATCAAACGTAAGATTCAGGAGCAGTACCTGGCGGTACAGCTCGAGAAGTCCCTGAAGGATTCCGGACAGAATCCCAAGGACGTGGTTCTGGAAAACTATCTGAACACCGTCAACTTCGGAAGCGGTGCCTACGGAATCCAGACCGCCGCCCAGACGTATTTCGGCAAAGACGCAAAGGCTCTGACGCTCTCTGAGTGTGCGGTACTGGCGGCAATTCCCCAGAACCCCAGCAAGTTCAATCCGAAACTCTATCCGGAGAAGAACGCGCAGAGAATGAAAACCGTCCTCGACTACATGCTGACACAGGGTTATATCAGCCCGGAATCCTACAAGGACGCACTCAATGACAATGTGTACGCCCGGATTCAGGAAAAAGAATCCGCTGTCGTCAACGACACCGAAGTATACTCCTACTTCATCGATGAGCTGATCAATCAGGTTAAACACGATCTCATGACCCAGAAGGGCTACACCGAGGATCAGGCAACCAATGCCATCTACAACAGCGGTCTTCGCATCTACTCCACAGAGGACTCCTCCATCCAGAAGATCATGGAAGACGAATTCTCCAAGGCAGAGAACTTCCCTGCGGGCACGGAAGTGAACCTCGACTGGGCGCTCACCGTTGACAAAAAAGACGGAACCCGGGTGAACTACAGCCGTGAGATGCTGCAGCAGTATTATCAGGAAAACCTGAATCCGGATTTCAATCTGTATTTCGGTTCTCCGGATGAAGCCCAGCTCTACATTAACGATTACAAGTCCCACGTTGTGGAACCTGATGACACCGTGGTTGCAGAACGTACAGACTTCACACCGCAGCCCCAGGCCTGCATGACCGTCATCGATCAGAAAAACGGCCATGTCGTCGGTATCATCGGCGGCCGCGGAAAGAAAACAGGAAGCCTTACACTGAACCGCGCGACCGGAGCCTATCGTCAGCCGGGATCCACCTTCAAGATTCCGTCCACCTACGGTCCGGCACTGGATCAGGGCGTTGTCACTCTCGGAACCCCGGAAAACAGCAAAGATACCACGTATAAAGATGGTATCGAGCAGGGTACCGGCGAACTTGATCAGGGAACGATGACCGTTCGTGAAGCCATCGTCCAGTCCAACAATGTCATTGCCATCAAGGTGATTCAGGCAATTACGCCGGCCACCGGTTTTGAGTACCTCAGCAAGCTTGGTTTCTCATCCCTCGTTGCAGATCCTGCATACGATGAATCCGAATCCCTGGCGCTGGGCGGCATCACCAACGGTGTCAACGACCTTGAGCTCACCGCCTGCTACGCGGCAATCGCAAACGGCGGCACCTACATCCGTCCTGTCTTCTACACCAAGGTTACGGACAATAAGGGAAATGTGATTCTCGAGAACAACACGATGGCCAAACAGGTATTCAAACCCGGAACCGCATGGCTCCTCACCAATGCCATGCAGGATGTCGTGTCCAAGGGTACCGGCACCGGCTTCCAGCTGGATTCCGATATTCCTGTTGCAGGAAAAACAGGAACCGGCGACTCCGACGTGGATCTTCAGTTTGTGGGTTACACCCCTTATTACACTGCCGGTATCTGGGCAGGATATGATTCAAACAAGGAGCTCTCCGAGGAATGCCGCGGATACATCCACACCCTGTGGACAAGCGTAATGAACCGCATCCATGCCGGTCTTGACATGAAGAGCTTCCAGAAACCGGACAACATTGTACAGGCGACCATCTGCAACAAGAGCGGACTTCTGTCCGGCAACGGCTGTGAGGCCGTCAACGAATACTTCGAGAAATCCTCTGTTCCCACGGATACCTGTGTTCAGCACAAGCCGACACCGGCTCCGCAGCCGTCCATCACTCCTGAGGAAAAGGACAAAGAGAAAGAAAAGGAAAAGGAAAAAGAAGAAGAGGACAACAGTCAGCAACCGGATCCGGAAAATGACGAAGGTCTCTTCGATTACCCGGAGGATGCTTCCGGAGAATAAATGCGAAATACATTTCTATGAGATAGAAAACCGGCCGCAGGGCAGCACAGGCTCCCTGAAGCCGGTTTTTCTTTACCTCTGCCATGTTTTGCAACTCCTTTGATAGATTTTAAACTCATAGAATGCTATAATTAGAATCTGTGTTTCAGAAATCAATAGAAGAAATGAGGTAAGGTTTATGACATTCACGTCGGGTCTGTTTTTAATCGGAATACTGCCTTTCTTTATCATCATCTACAATTGCTTTCGAACCCAAAAACCGGCTGCAAGAAAGACTCTGCTTTTTTTCATCAATGCCCTTTATCTCCTGTGGGGAGGAACGGGCTCCTTTCTGTTTCTCTGCGCCTTCTCTCTTGCAGTTTCTTTTCTCGCCTTCCTGACCTGCAAGTACAGAAATAAAGTCGTACTGGCGAGCTCGGTTCTTCTCACCGTTGCCCCCCTTCTGTTCTTCAAATATACCCGTTTTGTCATTGAGACCATCAACTCTCTGACAGGTTTTCATCTCACGGCGGCCTCGCTTTTTATTCCCACCGGCATTTCTTTTGTAACCTTTGAGGCGCTCTCGCTTCTGATTGACCTCTATAAAGGATCGGGAGACAAAGCTCCTTCCCCGTTCCACACCTGGCTGTATCTCTGCTTTTTTCCGACCGTCACCTCCGGCCCCATCATTCAGTACAGTGAATTCGAGAAGGGACTTCTTAACCCGGGCGTGACAGAGGACTACACGACAGCCATCGAACGGATCGCCATCGGTCTCGCGAAAAAAACGCTGGTGGCGGACAAGCTTTCGCTACTGGTCAATTACTATTTCGACGGCGTTGCGGTTGGCAGCAGCTACTCCTGTCCGGGTTTATGGATCGGCTCTATCGCCTACACCCTGCAGTTATACTTTGATTTTTCCGGATACTCCGACATGGCCGTCGGTATCGGTCAACTGCTGGGCTTCCGGATCCGCGAGAATTTCAACAAGCCCTATCAGGCCTACAGCATCTCCGATTTCTGGAAACGCTGGCACATCTCCCTGACCCGATGGTTCAGGGATTATATCTATATTCCTCTGGGAGGAAACCGCTGTCCGACACACCGCCACCTCGCAAACATGCTGACGGTCTGGCTTCTGACCGGCATCTGGCACGGCGCCGACTGGTCCTTCCTCGTCTGGGGAATCGGCTACTTCCTCCTTCTTGTATCCGAAAAATATCTGCCGCTGAAGTTTACCCGCACCCCGAATCCCGTCGGACGGATCTACACCCTGTTCTTCGTGAACCTGCTCTGGGTTCCCTTCCGGGCCGGCAGCCTCGCAACTGCGGGAAAATACCTGGCAGGAATGTTCGGCGGAGGAAATCTGCAGCTGGAAAAAAAAGCTGTTCGCTTTCTTCCCCTGCTTACAGCCGCAATCCTTCTCTGTTTTCCCTGGGAGAAAATCTTCCGGAGATTCCGCTCCGTCAGAGTCTTCTCCGTGGCCAGAGGTTTTCTGTTCATCGCCCTTGTGTGCTGGGCCGTGTGCAGCACAACCAATGCAGCCTACGCCCCGTACATCTACGGAAACTTCTGATGTACGACGACGTCTTCTTGCCTCACGTAAAAGCAATGTTGAATCCACATTTCAAGCGCTGCGGAATATTATCTCCGAATGACAACCGTACAGCAACACTCCCGAAAAAAACAGATCAGCAGGAGGAAAGAATCCTATGAAAAAGAAATTCAGATTAAAAATGAAATGGCACGCAGCCGTCATCACCGGCCTTGTTCTTCTGCTTTCCGTCGCCTCCTGGGGACAGTTCAAGGACGGCATGACCTATTATCTTGCGCAGCATTTTGCAATTCAGACAGACGCCGCCACCCGATCTTCCGGTGAGAGCGCGCCGGCGCATTCCGTATCATCCTCCGACACAAAAGAACAACCGGCTTCGACAGGTCAGGAGGCCGCAGACACCGTTCCTGGCGACAAGGCAGCTGATCCCGCACAGAGAAGCAACACTGCCGATATCGAATCAGACAACAAAACGGCAGACTCCCCGACAGCCGACAAGGCAGACAGTCCACAGCCGTCCACGCAGACCGGTACTGCCGCAAATCAGGCACAAAACAGCTTGCTGGCCTCCACCTGTCATTCCATGGACCGCGCAGTCCTGAGAGTCGGCTCCTGGTGGTCCGTATACGCCAATTACTATCTCAGCAGATTCGACGCTCTTACGACCTACTACGGAGTCGGCGAAATCTCCTCTTCCCAGGTTTTGGCCGGCTCGGACAACTGGCTGTTCTACAAGAGCAAATCCGATGGAAATCCCATCGCCGATTTCGAGGGCACCAACAGCTTCACAAAACAGGAAACCGACCACATCGCCTCCCTGGCTCTCTCCGCACAGGAGGAGGCACAGAAGAGGGGCATGAAATTCGCCATCCTGGTTGCCCCAAACAAAGAGAGCATCTATTGGGAAAACATGCCGAAAAACTACAGACACGCGGAGATCTCCCGGACAGACGGTCTGATAGAAAACCTTTCGGATCAGGGCGTCAACATCGTTTCCCCGAAGCAGGAAATGCTGGCCGGTCACAAAGACTCCCAGCTGTACTATCGCTATGATTCCCACTGGAATCAACTGGGAGGCTACATCGGCGTCAGAAATATCCTGTCCACCTGGAACATCTCCATGCCTTCTCTCGCGGATCGAAAAGTCCAGGCCGGCGAACTGAGAGATCAGCCCTATCCCTGCGTGCAGGATGACCTTGCGGGTCTGGCCGGGCTGGAGAGCGTTTTTACGGATGAAAAAGAATATCACATCGACGGCTGTCCTGTCATCGATTGGAAAGCCTATAACCGGGAACAATACCGCAAAGAGATCTCACACATGTCAAACCCGGAGGCACCAAACAAAAAGAGCGTTTTTCTGGTAGGAGATTCCTACCGCTCCGCCATGCTTCCCGCCCTTGGCGAACAGTTCACCGATGTATATGTGATTCACCGTGATGTCTACCGGACAGGAATGATTGATGAGGTTCATCCAGACTACGTCATCGCAGAGTATGTTGAACGGTATTCGGACCGGATGCCGCTGCTCGCAGAGCTGTTCGGGTAGAGCCTATTCTAGATTTTTCTAACGCGGAAGGTGACAGAGTATACACGCGAACACGTCGCTCTCGTCCTCAACGCTCCGCCGCCTATTGCGGGGTGCTCCCGCAAAAAGCTCATCCGCTTTGTCTTATGCCCTTCGGGCGATGTACAAAGCGGTTTCAGACATTGCACGTCTACGCTCCGCTCCGGTCCGCGCTAAACGAACGTCCCCCCGGACGTTCAGCGCCGCACCCGCGCTATGCTCGCGCTTCGTCCTTCGCTTCCAAGTGTTCGCTTAGCATAACTCTGTCCCCTTCCGCTCACCCCCGATCGATCTTGAAAGTTGAGGTGAGCGAGCAGAATCGCGTAAAGGGCAAAGTCATACAGCACGAACGATAGGGCGATGAACGTCCAGGGGACGTTCGTTTAGCAAGGCGGGAAGTGCGAGCATAGCGCAGGTGCTGGAGGCATGAGAGCACAACGTGCTCGATTTTGCCGGAAGCAGCTGCAAATAGGCGGCGGAGCGCTGACAATGAAGCGACGTGTGAGTGTGTATGCTTTGCCATTTACGCGAAATGTTATACCGAAACCGAAAAAGGATCGCAGGCAACGCCCGCGATCCTTTTTTGACCGTACATTCTTACGGATATGCTTTTACTCTTCTTCCTGCTGTTCTTTGCGCTTTCTGGAGAGGTTCTCCTGCACTCTCTTGTAGAGCTCCTGTGCGGCGTTGTATCCCATCTTTTTCTGACGATGGTTGACCGCAGCCGTCTCTACGATGACCGCCAGGTTACGTCCCGGACGGATCGGAAGTGAATGACACACTACCTTGTTTCCGAGGAATTCTGTGTGCTCTTCCTCCAGGCCGAGCCTGTCGTACACCTTATCCTTGTCCCACTCTTCAAGCTTGATGACCAGATCGATGGAGTGGGTGTTCTCTACACTCTCGACACCGAACAGGGTCTTTACATCAATGATTCCGATTCCCCGAAGCTCGATGAAATGTCTCGTGATATCCGGTGATGTACCTACCAGCGTTACGTCGCTGACTCTGCTGATCTGTACCACATCGTCGGTGATCAGACGGTGTCCACGCTTGATCAGCTCCAGCGCCGCCTCGGATTTACCGATACCACTCTCTCCCATGATCAGGACACCCTCGCCGTATACATCCACAAGTACGCCGTGAATGGAAATGGTCGGTGCCAGCTGTACACCCATCCAGCGGATGATCTCTGCGGTGAACGCGGAGGTTGTCTTCTCCGTCACAAAGGTCGGAACTTCGTATTTTCTCGCCAGTTCAAGAAGCACGCCGCTGGGTTCCATGGACGTTGTAAAAATAACGCAGGGAACTCCGGAGGAAATGAACTCCTCGTAGGCCTTCTTCTTGCTCTCCTCATCCATATGCTGCAGATAAGAAAACTCTACAAAACCGATGATCTGTACTCTCTCATGAGCAAAATGCTCGAAATATCCGGTCAGCTGAAGAGCCGGACGGTTGATTTCCGGAACTGTGATCTTGTTCACGCGGAGGTCGATCTCCGGTGTCAGATTCTTCAGATCCATATCCTTCTCAAGTTTCTCCAGTGCAATATACTTCTGTGTCGTCAAGGTCTCTGTCTCCTTACTCACCACCCGCTCGGCGGTGCCGGTGCAATACTCATCGATTATTCTGCCTTGATTATAGCATCACCTGTTATTCTGTGTCACTTTCTTTTCCTTCCGCATGAAAAAAATCATAGACGCTCCGGGCGGCTCTCTCGTTCATGCTCGGAACCTTTGCCAGTGTCTCCACGTCAGCGTTCCGGATGGATGCGAGATCCGGAAACGTGCGAATGAGATCCATCTTCCTGCGCTCTCCGATATTCGGAATATCATCCAGCACGGAGCGCACCTGCTCCTTACTTCGAAGAAGCCTGTGGTAGGTGATGGCGAAACGGTGTGTCTCATCCTGGATTCTGGTGATCAGATGGAAGCCCTCGGAATCCGTGGGAATGGGGATCTCCACATTGTTATAGTAAAGCCCCCTGGTTCTGTGCCTGTCATCCTTAACCATGCCGGCCACCGGCACATGTATTCCCAGTTTGTCCAGAACCTCCAGGGCTATATTCACCTGTCCCCGGCCTCCGTCCATGAGGAGGAGATCCGGCAGTTTCTCGAAACCTGCATCTGCCTTGAGTCCCCTCTTAAACCGCCTGGTGAGTACTTCTTCCATGCTGGCGTAATCGTTGGGTCCCTCCACAGTCTTGATCCGGAACTTCCGGTAGTCTGCCTTCTTTGGACGACCGCCCTCATAGACAACCATGGAGCCCACGGACTGATATCCGCTGATATTCGAGATATCGTAAGACTCGATCCTGCCCGGTGCCTCCATGCCCAGCCATTCTCCGATCTCTCCGATGGCACCAACGGTTTTCGCCACGTCCTTCTTGATTCTCTCCCTGTCCTGAGTCAGAATAATCGACGCGTTTCTTCTCGCCAGTTCCACCAGTTTTTCTTTCGATCCTCTCTGGGGCACCCGGATGTGTACTTTGGAATTCTTGTCATTCTTTTTTTCCGTGAGCCAGGCCTCCAGCACGTCCGTGTCACGGATGGGATCCGAGAGCATCAGCTCGTGTGGAATGAAGGGAGTTCCGGAATAGAACTGCTGGATAAAACTCTGCATCACGGAGCTTCTGTCCTCATCATCACCGACTTTGAGATAGAAGTGGTCACGACCGATGAGCCTTCCGTCGCGGACAAAGAAGACCTGTACGATGGCATCTCCACCGTCCTCCGCCAGGGCGAGGATATCCTGATCGTTTCCGCTGCCGTTGGCCATCTTCTGTCTCTCGCTGACCTTCTTCACACTCCGGATCAGATCCCGGAAGGCCGCCGCCTCCTCGAATTTCAGTTCTTCGGAGGCTTCCAGCATTTTTTCCTCCAGATCCCGGAGCACCTTCTCTGTCTTTCCATTCAGAAAACGGATGGCCTCGTCGATCTGCGAGCGGTACTCCTCCTGAGAGATCCAGCCCTGACAGGGAGCCTTGCACTGATGGATATGATAGTACAGACAGGGCCGGTCTTTGCCGATATCCTCCGGAAGCCTCCGGGTACATGACCGGAGATGATACAGCTTCCGGACAAGTTCAATGGTTTCCTTCGCTGCTGTGGCGTCCGGATAAGGTCCGAAGTACTGTGCCTTGTCCTTCTTCATTCTGTGCTGATAATTCACCCTCGGAAACGCCTCCAGGGTGGTCACCTGAATGAAGGGATAGGACTTGTCGTCCATCAGCATGGTGTTGTATTTGGGCCGGTACTCCTTGATGAGATTGCACTCGAGAACCAGCGCCTCTACCTCGGAATCCGTGACGATATATTCGAACCGGGTCACCTGCGGAACCATGGAGTAGATCTTCAGCCTCTTGTTTTTGCTGTTGGAAAAATACTGCCGCACCCGGTTCCTGAGCCGGACAGCCTTGCCCACATACATAACCTCGTCCTTGAGGCCGTGCATAATGTAAACCCCGGGCTTCTGGGGTAGTTTCTTCAGTTCTTCTTCAATATCAAATGCCATCTGCACGTTTCCTCTCGTCAGTCACTTGCCGACTCAGCGCTCATCGATCACCGCCTGCATGATCTCCATAAATTCTTTACCTGTGATTGTCTCCTGTAGAATCAGGTGTGCAGCAATCTTTTCCAGTACATCCCGATTGTCAGCAATCATAATCTTCGCCTTGTCATAGGCATCCGACAGCATTTTCATGATCTCACGGTCGATCTCTGCCGCAGTCTCCTCTCCGCAGTCCAGATAAGACTTTCCACCCAGGTACTTGTCCTCCTGATGAGCCATGCTCATGAGACCGAATTTGTCCGACATGCCGTATTCCGTGATCATGGACCGGCAGATCTGCGTCGCCTTCTCGATGTCGTTGGACGCACCTGTGGTCACGTCGCCGAACACCAGCTCCTCCGCCGCACGTCCTCCAAGCAGTCCGATCACCATCTCCTCCAGTTCTTTTCTGGAATTGAGATACTTCTCTTCCTCCGGAACCTGCATCACATAGCCGAGAGCTCCCATGGTTCTCGGAATGATCGTAATCTTCTTCACCGGCTCCGTGTGCTTCATCATTGCGTTTACCAGAGCATGTCCTACTTCATGGTAGGCAACAATTTTTCGCTCTTCCTGAGAAAGGATTCTCTCTTTCTTCTCCTGTCCCACCAGAACCACCTCAACAGCTTCCTGCAGATCCTTCTGGGATACAGCCTTTCGTCCGTTTTTTACCGCCAGAATCGCCGCCTCGTTCACCATATTGGCCAGCTCGGAACCGGAGGCTCCGGAGGTCGCAAGAGCGATCTCATTGAGATCCACGGTGTCATCCAGAAGCACATCTCCCGCGTGAACCTTCAGGATATTCGTACGACCTTTGAGGTCCGGCCGCTCCACGATGATACGGCGGTCAAACCGTCCGGGGCGGAGCAGTGCCGGATCCAGAACTTCCGGACGGTTGGTGGCTCCGATCACCAGAAGTCCCTTCGCACTGTCAAAACCGTCCATCTCCGCCAGCAGCTGATTCAAAGTCTGTTCCCGCTCGTCATTTCCCCCGTAGCGGGAGTCTCTGGTCTTTCCGATGGCGTCGATCTCATCGATAAAAATAATGCAGGGTGCCTGTTTTTTCGCCTCTTCAAAAAGATCCCGGACTCTGGATGCGCCGACGCCCACAAACATCTCCACAAATTCCGAACCGGAAAGGGAGAAAAAGGGCACATGCGCCTCGCCGGCCACTGCCTTTGCAAGTAGGGTCTTTCCCGTTCCGGGTGGTCCCACGAGAAGGGCTCCCTTCGGCAGTTTCGCTCCGATGGTGGTATATTTCTCCGGGGTGTGCAGAAAGTCCACTACTTCCTTCAGGGAATCTTTTGCCTCCTCTTCACCGGCCACATCGGCAAAGGTGATCCCCGTTTCTTTCTGCACATAGGTCTTTGCTCGGTTCTTGCCGACGCCCAGAGGGCCTCCGCCTTTGCCCATCATTTTCATTATCATGATCATTCCGATAAACAGAACAATCAGAGGAAGAACGATACTGATGACCACAGACAGAATCTCTGATCCGATGCCCGCAGGGCTCTTGGAATACTCGATGCCCTTGCCTTTGAGCAACTCATTCAGTCCGTTTTCATCTCCAACCATCGTGACGGTGTAGGTTTTGTTTCTGTCTTTTTTCGTCGTGACAAGCAGTTTTCCTTCTTGAACCTTGACGGACTTCACTTCTTTTTTCTCCACCATGGAGACGAACTTGTTATATGTCCACTCGGGATTCTCAAAATGTTTTTTCACCTTCCCGATGCCTGCCACAAGGATGCAGACGACAAGCAGGCACATGAGAACCACAAACAGCGGCTGTCTGTTATCTCCCGGTTTTCCACCGTTTCCGTTATCTATCTGATTCTGATTTTTCCGCTCCATAACAACTCCTCAACTTTTGAGTATATATCAGCAACAACAGCTGCGCGGCATTACGCAGCAGGGGGAACAGCATCTCTTAATGTCTATACTTTACCGCCTTTGTCCGCTCCGCGCAAATTCTCCGACATTAAATTTTAAAAAAGAATGTCGCTAGCGACATTCTCGCGCCGAGCGCGGATGCAACGCATCTACATATCGCGCGAGTGCGCATCCTGCGGAGCGTTTTGTCTCATAGGGAATGCGAAGCAATTTCCTATGAGAGTATAAAGAGCCGACGGCCTTCCTTGACTCCCCCGACTGTCACCTGTAATCTCTTTCCCTTCCGGAAAACCTGTGATACACTTTCTATGTAATTTACAACGAAGTTATCCACATCCGGCGACATTTTTTTGTGGAAAGCCGTAGTCCGAGCTTTCGCCATGCTTATACACTAATAAAAGGAAGGTACCCCACTATGAGTGAAAACAAAAACAAATGGACTGCCAAAAGAATCGCTGCTCTTGCAGGCATCGTCCTTCTTCTTGGTATGTATGCATCTACGCTGATCTTTGCGCTGATGGGCGGTCCCAACGCCCAGGCTCTTCTCATGGGCTCTATTTACTGCACCATTGCCGTTCCGATCCTTCTATACGGAATGTCCCTTGTAGCA
Source organism: Eubacterium sp. (assembly GCA_024684035.1). Classification (GTDB taxonomy): domain Bacteria; phylum Bacillota; class Clostridia; order Lachnospirales; family Lachnospiraceae; genus Bilifractor. Next base: position 59,479 of record JAIKXQ010000038.1, read on the forward strand.
AAAAGCCTCAAGGGAAAGGGTGTCCGCGAGGAGGATGAGGATCCCAAAACAGACGCCTCTTCCGACCGCGAATCCGGTTCCCGCTGATCGCAGCAATTCGCTTTCATATATTACCCACAGGCTGCCGCGCGACGCCTCTTCTCAGAGATCCGTTCCCGCAGCAGCCTGTTTTTTCTCTATCATTTTCACTTACCGAATCTTCTCGATCACAATGTCGCCGGCGATCTTTTCCATATCTTCCATCCGGAAAAAACCTGTCCGGTCTGTCATCGCAGCAGCCGATGAAATGGCGCTTGCAAGCTTCAGACACTCCGGCATGGACAGTCCTCTGGCAATTCCCACCGTAAAACCTCCGATCATGGAATCTCCGCAGCCAACCGTGTTCACTGCTTCCACTTGCGGAACCTGCGCCCGAAAGACACCTTCCTGACAGCTCATCAGGGAACCGGATGCTCCAAGAGAAATTACCACCACCGGTATCCCCATTTCATGAAGTTCATCCGCCGCACCGTAGATCTCTTCCCGGTTTCCGGGATTGAGCTTTTTCCCCACCAGCTGACCGATTTCGTCTATGTTCGGTTTGATCATAAACGGTCTGTAATGGATCCCCTCCCGGAGTGCCTCACCACTGGTATCAAGAATCACTTTTTTTCCGGTTTTTTCGCCAATCTCAAGCATTCTCCGGTACAGCTCCGGACTGCACCCCTTCGGCAGACTTCCGGAAACAGCCGCGATATCAGCCTCTCCGATCCGCTCCTCGAACTTTGCAATCAACGCATCCACCTTTGATTCAGAAACCGCGAAGCCGGGTTCCAGTACTTCTGTCTGAACTTTACGATCGTCATCCCAGATATTGACACAGGATCTGGTCTCGCCGTCACACCATACAAAGTCATCTTTCACTCCCTCAGCCTTGATCGTCTCCTGAATAAACTCACCGGAGTGGCCGCCGAGAAAACCGGTGGCCAACACCTCTTCCCCCGCTATGTGAGCGACACGTGCCACATTCAGTCCTTTTCCGCCTGCAGACATCTCTACGCTCTGCACGCGATTGACCTCCCCGACCTGAAGTCCCCTGACGATGTATCGCTTGTCTATTGCCGCATTGGCAGTCACTGTCAGAATCATATCGTTCTCCTCTCCCAAAAACGCCCCGCTCCCCTTTGGGAGCAGGGCGTTTATTTATCCGAGAATCAGCCTCATTTTGTTTCTGATTCTTTATCCTCTGCAATTTCTTCTTTTTCTTTCACTTCAGCATCCGCTTCTTCCGTAGTGTTCGAAGCTGCGTCTGCCTTCGTGCTCTGCGCTGTTTCAGAAGTTTCCTCCGGTTCCGTTTTCTCTTCCACGTCCTCCGGAATATCCTCGACCGCTTCCTTGTCGGTACTGCTTTCTTCTGCGCTTTCCTTCAGCTCTTCAGCGGCTTCCATCGCTGCCTTCTTCTCCTGATTCTTCTTCAGAAGAACAAAGGAACAGAGAAGACAGGACAGTACTCCGAGCATAACCACCCATTCCGAGGTCTTGCTCTCGTCACCGGTCTTTACCTGTGTCGCCTTTGAATTGGCGCTGGTCGGAGCGGCTGTGGGCGCGACTCCTTCTCCGGTGCTTCCGTCCGGATTCTTTCCGCGGGACGTACCCTCGTCAACCATGTTGACTTTGTCAGCCTGCTCTCCACCCACGATCAGCTTTCCGCTGCCATCTACGGAAAATTTAATATCCTCCGCGATCTTCAGTCCTTCCGGTGCGCTGTTCTCGTGAAGAATGTACTCACCTGACGCAAGATCGATTCTGCGAAGTTTTCCCATTGTGGTCTGCCAGTTGCGAAGCTCTTTTCCGCTGGGAAGAAGAATGGACAAATCCGCTCCCCCAACAGTCTCGCCGTTGCTGTTGACCTTATAGATGTCAATGGGAACCGTCTGCGCCTTCTGGAAGATCTCAACTTTATAGTACTGCCGCTCGACATTGTCTTTGTCCCTTGCTGTCACGCGCTTCACATCGTTTCCGCCGACCTTTACGGTACCGTCGGAGTCCACGGTGAAGGTGACCGCGTCACCGCTGTTGTATCCGTCGGGAACTGTCTTCGCCGCAACCGTGTAGCTTCCCGCAGGAAGATTTATGATTGCGTGAGCATTATTCTCTATGGTTGTCCAGTTCTCACTCTTGGTGCCCGACATTTCCAGCTTTGTTCCCGGAAGTACTTCCTCCGTGAAGTCGCTGTAGTTGAAGATGAGCACATTGCCCTTACCCTCACTGTTGGAGGCTCCGGTGAGCTCATCCTTGATGCTTTCCTTTGTGATCTCGTTCTTTTTGCTGCCGGTGCCCTTGAGAGTCTGCCTTGGCAGCCCATAGTTCAAAAGAACCTTTACCCTTGTGGGCTCTGTCTCGCCCGACACGGCCATGGCAGATGTACCAAGACTCTCCACAAGGGAATTTCCCACCACACTGTCCATTGTGAACAGGGTTGTGATCCCGGAGGCGATGATGCGGCTCGCTTCATCCTCTGCACAGTCTCCCACGAGAGTGTCGTCCTGCTCTGCAGCGCGGATCACCTTGCCCGTGCCGCCTTCATCCGGTCCGATCACAATGAGAAAGCCGACATCCTCACGGAACTCGTTCGTTCCGGTCTCGCCTGCTGCTCCCTGTCCGTTGTCACCGGCCACTTCGTAATATCCTGTAAACTCGCCTTCGGAAGATTTCTCTTCGATCTTCTCAGAAGTGGTGTCCAGCTTCACCAGATATCTTCCGTAATCCAGCTGATGGAGCTGATCTGCCTTCATGGTGTAGACAGCAGTCTTCGTCTCCTCGTCCCAGGTCATGGTGTTGAAACGGTCAGAGTCCTTTACAAAGAGTTCTGCCACCGTATATTTCTGATCGTAGGCCGCCCTCTGTTCCGGCGTCACCGCCTGTGAAGCTTCTTCCTCCACGTATTTCTCGATGACAAAACGGAAATCCCTGGCCATAGCCTCCGCCTCATTCTCAAGTCCGGACACGGAAAGACTGATCTCCAGTCCCTCTGTCACGCCGTCCTGCTCCGGAGGATTGGCTGTGCTCATACCGGTATTCTTGCCGGGAACGTCTTCCTCTGTATCCTGCGTCTCGTCATCTTTTTCACTGTCGTTGCCGCTTTCAGGCGATTGATTCCCGCCTTCCAGGACGATCTCCGAGCTGTTTATATCCTGACCTTCGGTCTGAGAATCATCTGACTGACCTGCTGAGGAGGATGAAGAAGATGTCTGGCTGACAGATTCTTCTGCCATTACCGATCCACAGCACAGACCGAGGATCAGCGTCACAGTGATCAATATCGTGAATAATTGACGTATTTTTTTCATATTATATTGTATTTCCCCCATAAATACTCTTGTGCAAAACAAGGCATTATTTCACGAAATATTTTAACACAACCGACAACTCCGCACAAGTTTCGGCGCGTTGTTTCACAATTCTGACACAGAATATATTCCGCAAGAGGAAAATCCCCCTCGGAGCGTTTTGTCTCATGGGAAATTCGGAGGAATTTCCTATGAGATAAAAAAGCACGGACACCGGTCTTCTGTACCAATGCCCGTACTCTGTTGCTTTTGTCATCTCTCCGAATCGGAGCTCTCTTTACGATTCCACTTATGAATTGCGGAGATCATCCACCAGGGGACTGATCTGCTCAAGGATGTTACCCAGATCCTCGAAGATGAATCCCTTCTCGGTGATGTTGACACTCATGTTCTGAATATTCTCATCCACCTTGTCGTAGAAGACACGGGAGTCTGTGACGATATCCGTGATCTCCTTGATATTCGCTGTACTGGAAGCGAAGACACGGTTCATATCCGCATCGTTCTTCTCAATCTGACTTGCCACGCTCCGGATGCTGTCTACTACATCCTCCGCGTTTGTGATCTGTGTCTGGGAATCGCCGATTGCAGTTCTCGTACTCTCAATGGATATCTTGAGTTTGTTGTTACTGCTGTTCAGCGCATCCATGCTGACCGAAATCTCATCAATCAGAATCTTGATATCGGCGGAGAGCTTATTGACCTGCTCCGCAACGACCGCGAAGGCTTTTCCCGCAGCTCCTGCTCTGGCGGCCTCAATGGAGGCATTCAGTGCCAGGAGGTTCGTCTGTGTCGCGATGGAATTGATCTCCTGAACCTTCTGCGAAATATCATTAAAGCCCACCTGGAATTCATCGAAGACCTTCTCCACACCGGAGATGTTCTTGTCAACGACACCGGAACTGGATCTCACCTTGCCCATACTGGTGTGGGTGGCCTTTACCGTATCCTCCAGCTGACCGATGATGGTCTCGAACTTGTCCGTAATGATTCTGATCTCATCGAACTGTGCCCGGAATTCCTCAACCGCAGCGGTAATTCCCTCGGATTTATGACTGACGGTATTGAAGGAATCATGAATGACATGCAGTCCGTCCGAAGTCTTCAGCTCCTCTGTCTGGAGAAGATCTTTCTGCTTCATCGCATAGGCACCGACGAGTTCGAGAGCCGCATATCCCTGCTCTACTTTATCTTCTGTATTCGCAACCTCTGCATTTTTCTTTTTTAATCCAAACATATGCGCTCTCCTGATTATTCAAATACAGCACAGACCATGGTCTGGTTTACATGCTGGTTGTTGAACTGTTCGCCTCCGCCGATACAGCCGACGGAAGTACCTACGCTTGCCAGATTCCCGAGAATCTCTCCGTATGTGTTCTCTTTTGTAAAAAGCAGATACCTGTATATGCAGTTAATCGAAAGCATCAGGGATATGTCGCCGCACTCCTCACTGATCTGCCTGCAGGTCTCCTTGTTGATACTCCTGTAATCCAAAAGTTTCAGCACGGAAATCGTATCATTGACGTTCAGCCGCTTGAACATCTTGATTCCACCGTTGGAGCTGAGTTCTCTCTGGGAGGAAATAAAAATCTGACGGCCGACGCTTCGTCCGAAGGGGTTGTCCAGGACGTTGTCGATGATTCTGTCCCTGGAGATTCCAAGCTCCTGGCTGTATACTTCGGCCGCCGGTCTTCCGTCCAGCTGCGTCAGCTCCTTCGTGGCCAGATCCACCTTTGTCACGATATGCTTCGTATCGTGGTACGGCCCGTAGATATTCTCTCTGTAGACCCGGATCTTTCCGGAAGTATTATGGATTACCAGATATGCGCAGGCGTCTGTATAAGTCTCGCCGTTGTAGGTGACGCGTCCCACCTCATTGGCGCCGTATCCGAAGACCGATCCTCCAACCAGAGGGACTCCTGTTCCGGAGAGAGCCACGTCGATGGTGGTGACCAGCCGCTCTTCATCATTTGTACAGAACTCGATAACAATGGAATTATCTCTGGAAGCTCCTGTCTCCCGGAGCTTATCCGTCAGAACCGGAATATCCGTCACCGGATGGGAACTCAGGTTGCGGATAATGCCAGCTTTCACAATCGCGTCCGATCCGAATGCAACCAGAATCAAATGCTTATCCGAAGACTTGGTATTGAGATAGGTGGTTCCGCTGGTTCCGATCATCTCTGTATTCGGAAATCGCTCTCTCAGCAGTTCGGAAATCTCCGGCAATCGCTTGTAATCAGCCATGATCAGCAATCCATGAGGTGACGAAAAACCGGACGCCGCCTCTGCAACCGCCTGCCGGGCATCCGGATTACTGCTGTATCCAGTTTTTGTCTGCATTGAATCATTCCTCCTGTTCCACGGTATCATCCTGCCCGTCCGCAAGACGCCTATTCTTTGAATCTATCGTTCACGCCGTCACTACTCTCATTCGAGAAGCAAATGTCCGTATATTAATATATCGTTGTTTTTTAAACATTAATAAATTAAAAATATCCCCGTTCCAAAGAGCGTTTTGTCTCACAGGGATTGCGTAGCAGTATTCTATAACACCTAACAAAGGGCATGGCACCCGAAAGTACCACGCCCCGTCAGTCCCTCCCACTCCTTTCGATGGAAAGTCTTTTCTTCGATAATTCATTCTTTTGGAGGAAGCTATGATCTTAATATTTTTTTTTTTGTCATCCGTAGCACAGGAACAGCCGGTCCATGGCGCTCTGCATTATTTTCAGGCTCTCTCCGCCGCCCATCTCCTTGTTCACCTTGTAAGCAATTTTTGCCTCGCTGTCCGCAGTCCCTTCAAAGCCGTTGACAATGATATCCACCAGCAGATTATTGCCGTCCTTCGACGGTGAAAAGCAGTCGTTCATATCCGGATAGATGTTCAGAAGATCCATCTCCTTACGCGTCAGCGGAAATGTGGTGGGGATCAGCGAATACCAGAGATTCTCTTCCTGTGACAATTCCGGATGTCTGACGACCCCGAGCGCAACGGCATTCTCAATGTTTGCCTCTCCTTCTTTGCCGGCATCCTCCATGCACTGATACTCCACCGCATGACTCTTCAGAATACCCAGCGTGGATCCGAGATAGCGCCGCGCATAATCGGTGAAATTCCCGTCTTTCTTCCATATCTCCTCATACAGCTCCGGGGAAATTTCCGGAATCTCCCTGCCTTCGTAAGAAAACATCGCATAACTGCCGTCTTCCTTTTTCCTGATACATGCATCCGGTCCGTACGACATCAGAATCACTCCCTCGTCACTGTAGGCATAATCAATCAGCTTCAGAGCCGCACACAGCTTATCCCTGTCATCCGCTATTCCGTCTGCAGAAATCGCCCATCCGAATGACTTCGCACTCCGCCAGGACTCCGTGAAACGCATAATTTTACTGCCGGTTCCGTCATACCACTTCGCGACAGGGGGAAGTACCGGCATATACTTCTCACCGGCGTCAGCCTGCAGCTTTGTACGGTTATATACCGTCTGCGTCTGATTGTAGTCGTAGTGCATGAATCCCATGTCCCTTTCCAGCATCTCGGCGCTGGTCATAGAAGTACCCTTCCGAAAGGATTCTGAAATCAGTCCCTCCAGCACCATATCATGCATACGCCCGAGAGCCTGATAGGTCTCCGGCTGCAGCCTTGCGTCTATGAGCTTCCCCGTCTTGCCAAAGTACAGATAATCCTGCCGGGAATCCAGTCCCCGCACACCGAAGAGCAGCCCCGCCAGCCGGAACATATCACAGCGGCGCTGGTTGTTGGCATCCTCACGGGTAAAAATCCCCGCCACCTCTTCTGTCCCGTTCAGCGTCTGCGGATTTGCCTCGATACACCGGAGCAGCGCCACCAGCTCATCCGCATCCCACGCCGCATTCTGTCCAATGAACAGATCGGAACGTTTCGCTCCGTAATATCCTCCATAGGTCTCATCAATGTATTGGCGGAGCAGGTTTACGGCCTCTACACCGTTCATGCTCCCCCTTTGATTCATACTTTCTATGACATTCCCGAAAGCATCATAATTCTTGACAATCGTCTCTGTGCTCTTGCCGTCCGGCTTCACGACATCAATATCGTATTTTCCGCTCAGAGGCATATAGGGTTCATAATGCGGCTCCCCTGTTTTTCCGCAGGATTCCGCCGCAAACGCCCCATCCCCGTCCAGAAGCCGCTGCACCCAGTCACTGCGCATCAGCGGCATACGCTCTATGTCGTCAATTCCGTCAAAATACGGTGCGAAATACACGGATCCCATATCTGTATTTCCGGTCACCGACAGCCGTACCATATCGTATTCTTCAAGGTTTTCCCGGAAGGAAGGCATAAGATCCAGGTATTTCGAAAGATCCACCAGCTTCCCGGCTTCACCCAGAGCATGCAGCGAAGGCGCGTTCCCGACCACCAGATCCACCTCATCCAGGCGGCTCCTCCAATAAGCAAGCTCTTCCTCCACATTCTTTCCCCGATACTTGTCCTCGATTTTGAAATGAAGACGCTTCTCCACTTCCGCCCATGTCGGCTTGAGATCTCCCGGCTGATATACAGATCCGTCAAACAGCGTCACGCCGCCCTTTGCAGTTTCTTCATCGAAGCTCATTCCGGCCTTGGGAGAATTGTAACCGGTCGCCATACGAAGGACTGTGTCCCCCGGATAGCTGAGTTCCTCAGGAATCTGCGACTCCTCCGCCTCCGCCTCGGCTCCGGCGGGATGCGACATTGCCGGCTTCCTGTCCTCTTTCCCGGAAGAACAGCCGCAGAGCAGAACAGATATCAACAGAAATGTGATCGTTTTTTTTCCTCTCATATATTTTCTCCAGCCAGCTTATTGTGTCATGCAGGTTCCGATCTTCCGTCAGCTGTACAGATTTTCCCACTTCCTCGTCTCAAAAAAACGGTCCACCGATGTAATAATTGCGTCTCGCAGCTGAGATTTGAGCAGATATCCGTCCGGTTTCAGCCGCATGACACTCATCACACTCTCCCGATCGTTCCGGCCGGTGAGAAAGATCACCGGAATATCCGCACAGTTCGGTTCACTGCGGATCATCTCCAGCACCTGCGGCCCCGACGTAACCGGCATGTCATAATCCAGCAGAATCAGATCCGGCTTGTGTGATGCCAGATATGTGATCGCCTGCATTCCCGACTTTGTCGCCGTGACATGATATCTGGATCCGAACCAACTCTGCATCGTCTGCAGGAACATCGTATCGTCATCCACAAGCAGTATCTGTCTCGCTGCCGCCTTTCCGTCCCCGGAATTTATCAGTGCCTGCATTTGCTGTGCGATATCCCTGACATTCGCGGGACGCGTAAAAACATACGAAATCAGTTTTTCCGGAACAGACTTCCGGATCTCGGCGATCTCCTGTTCATCTCCCATGATGCAAAGCGGCTTATCTTCCCCGAAACAGATGTCTTTGAGATAAACCAGAAGATCGAGAGCCGTGTAGACATAATCACCCGCAAAGAGCATCAGCACGTCCGCACCTTTTATTTCCGAAGCGACTTTCTCCATTTCCGGTTCGACCGAAGACATCTCGATCTCCATTTCTCCGAGAAGTCTCTTCAGCGTATTCGCCATCAGTGCATTGCCGTGATTAATCAGCAGCACCTTTCCTGCCATCCTCGTGCCCTCCTATATCATTTTATGATTTAACGATTTGAAACGACACCTGCCGCTCTCGTTTTTGCACTTTCGTAATATATCGACAACAATTCCGACTCTTATACTTTCCGTCCGCCGTCCGTCCTCATTTCTCTCTTTTCAGCCTCACTCAGGTTGCCGGAATTTCACTGCGTGACGCAAACCGCCGGGCCTCATCATTTCCCCGCATTTTCGCCGGATTGCAGTATTTCACCTACCTGTTCCCACTCAAAGGTCTCAATGGCATGCCTTACCTTCTCCACACGTTCGCGCTCTTCTTTGGGCAGCCGGTAGCCCGCCAGAAAATCAAAGACATAGCCCGCACTCTGGGCATCCATACTGTCCGCAAAACCTATGAGCTCTCCGTAAGCCTCCTGCAGCTCGTCATCCGAAATCATCGGCAGCGATTCATCCTCCGGCTCCTGCTTCGACTCACAGAGCGGAGCAAGACCTTTACAGATTCCGCGGATCCCTGCCAGCAAATCGTTGATTTCCGCTCCGACAGCATCCGCATCTTCCGCTTTGCCCGCGTATTCCAGTTTCTCGGCGAGCGCCCCGACGGACTCTGCGCCGATTGCCCTCGACAGGCTCTTGATTGCATGAATCTTTACGGTTGTATTGCTCAGATCCCCCGCGTTCCACAAACCTTCAATCTCATCTGCAGAATCCGGCGCATTCTTTGCATAGATTTTCAGCGTATCCAGATAGCTTTCCGCCGAGCCGCAGTGCAAAAGTCCGCCGTCGATATCCAGTCCCTCCACGGCATGCAGCCACTCCGGAATCACCGCAGTCCCTGCTTCTCCGTCATTTGTGACAGCCTCCGCTTCCGTCTCCTTCGTGATGACCAGCTTATCTTCCGGAAGATACCGCATCATCATCTCCTCGAGCCTGCCGGCATCAATCGGCTTGGCCAGATAGTCATCAAATCCGGCCGCCAGATACTGCTCCCGTGCACCGGAGATCGCATTTGCCGTAAGGCAGACAGCAGGCGTCCCGAGATTCGGATTTCCACTCTGGGCACGAAGTTCCTGCAAGGTCTGTATGCCGTCCTTCTTCGGCATCATGTGATCCAGAAAGATCAAATCATACTTTTTCTGCGCAGTGAAGTCCAGACACTCATCGCCGCTCTCTGCGGTATCAATGATTACCCCTGTGCGCTTCAGAAGACTCCGGAAAACTTCCAGATTCATCGGAGTATCATCAACCACAAGCACATTCGCATCCGGAGCGGTAAATTTCTCCCGGTATTTCTTTCTTCCCGCAACAAAAGCCTGAAAAGCCGCCTCATAGTCGCCCAGTTCATCCCATCTCACGACCTTCTGTTTCACGCGGAAGGAAAAGGTGGAGCCCTCCCCGTAGACACTCTTCACCACCAGGAAGCTTCCCATCATCTCCAGAAGCTTCTTCGTGATATTCATGCCGAGGCCGGTTCCCTCAATGTTGCGGTTTCGCTTCTCCTCGATCCGCTCAAACTCAGAGAACAGCTTTTCCAGATCCTCCGGTTTGATCCCGATTCCCGTATCTGTAACCGATACCGACATCCAGATTTCATCCGGTTCCCCGTCCACTTTTTCATATCCCATATGCAGGGTGACGCTGCCCTTCTCCGTATACTTCACTGCATTTGTGAGTATGTTGGTGATTACCTGTTTGATCCGGATTTCATCGCCGTAGAGAAGCTTCGGCATCTTCTCATCCAGCTCCAGAATGATTTGCAGTCCCTTCTTCTCCGCGCGGCTCTCTACCATACTGACAAGATCATTAATCACAGAGGACAGATCATACTCCACCGGCAGGATTTCCATCTTTCCCGCCTCAATCTTGGAGAAATCCAGAATATCGTTAATCAGTCCCAGAAGTGTATTGCCGGCGGTCTTGATACTCTCGGCATACAGAAGAATATTTACATCCTCACATTCACGCAGAATCATTTCATCCATGCCCAGCACGGCATTGATCGGCGTACGGATCTCATGTGACATATTGGCAAGGAAATGCGACTTCGCCCGATTCGCCTCGTCCGCAGCCTCTTTTGCCTCCTCAATTCTCCGGTACTGGTCATTGATAATCTCATAGTAATTGGCGGACATCTTCAGTCCGAACGCCAGCGAGAAGATGAGAAAGCTGGACGAACACAATATAACCCGGAACACAAAGTCTTTGATGTACTCATCCATATTCTGCATGGACACGTCCACGCCGGCATAAGCCACGCATTCTCCCTGCGCATTTCGAATCGGCTGATACACCTTCATCATCCATCCGTCCAGGCCTTTACTTTCCACCGGTCTGATGTCTTCTCCCGCAAGCAGCCTTGAGAGATTCTCCTCCATGTCCGCGGCAAAAGGAACTACCGTTCCCGGCTCATGCGTCTGTCCGTCTTCCGACGCCTCGAATATCACATGACAACCATCCTCTTGAATCCTGTAGACATACACCGATTCCAGGTACGGCGTATTGTCCCTGATTCCCTGCAAAACCGCTTTCACATCCGTATAGCTCTGCGCCCCGTAACCGGTCCGAAGATAGGTATCTACCAGTCGCGAATCCACAGCATTTACAGCCTGATGTGCAGCTCCGATCGCCGCGTTCATCCGCTCTTTTCTCGCCGTCGACGTGTAAAGAGCGACACTGATCCATACACATACACATACCAGAGCGACCGCTTCCACACCGAGAATAACCAATAAGCGGTGGTGCTTTCTCCTGATATCCTGTTCATTCACTTCGTCTCTGTGAAAGTTGTCAATTTTTGCCCGGATACGATCCGGCACAAAATGCGCACAGCACACTCCCAGCAAAACAACGAAAAATTTGTCCGTAATATTGAGCAGCAGATTCATGAGGATCAACGCCGGCAGCCTTCCCAGCACCGACTTCTCGACGGCCTGATCCAGATAAATGACAGAATCATAGTCCATTCGAATCACGGTATTCATAGTAGTCACAACAATACCGCCGATCACTCCGCTGACCAGAGAAAGTGCAAGCGCCAGCAGCAGCCATCCGCCCCTTCGCCGAAGGATTTTCTTCGCAATCAGATTCGAAGCCGCAATGGCCACACAAATATTGGACACCGAAAAATAGATCAGCACACGGTTCAGCGGAATACAGCAAATGCTGGAAACAAGTGCTGTAATAATCGCCGCAAGCGGATCGCAAATACATGCAACAAAAATAGTACCTGCCGTGTCCAGGAACAGCGGCAGGTTCAACCACTGATTAAGCGCACACAACGATACATTCAACAAAATACCGCCGATAATAACAGAATTTCTCTCCAGTATTCCCCGATTAAAGTTCCATTTTTGCCATCTCTGCATAGAATCTCTCCTGCATTGCACGCCAAACAATCTACGACTTCATTCTCCGTGTTCTATTCAGTTTTTCTTTCATTTGCATTATACCCAAGCAAAACAGTAGTGTTGTTTTGGTATATTTATTTCCATTATACTTCTGATTCCGGGAAATGACAAACAGGATATTAAACAGATTAAAGATCTTCCCTCCACCTGCAGAGCAGGTGGTTTTATTTTCACTGTGACACAAAAAAACACAGCCGGGATCTTAGGTGATTCCAGACTGCGTTTTTTTCTCTTCTTTTCTTTGATTTTTACTTCTTCTCCGGCTCCGGTGCCTCTTCCTTCGCCGCCTTTGCTTTTCTGGTGAGATTCGGAAGCTTGTAGTCTCTGTCGAGCTGTTCCGCAAACCGTCCGAAGTTGTTCATGGTCTTGTCCACTTTGAATTTCTTCCCTCCGGCGGGATTGAGAACCAGGCTGTTGCAGGTGATCATCCGATCGGAACCGTTTTTCTTGACGGTGCGGATGTCATCGAAAGTCGTCCTCTGCGCTTTTCCGAAAGACGGGTGCACATAGATCTGTTTTCCCTCCACAAGAAGTCGGAAACAAAGCGCACGTCTCGCCATGACAAAGAAAATCACGGATGCTGCCACAACGACGCCGATCTCACAGATAAAAGCAACGGTCATCGCCTCGTCTTTTCCGGATGCCTTGCCGAAATAGCCGATCAGAAAGGAAAGACCCACACCGGCCAGCATGACGAACAGTCCTGTAAAAAAACCTGACGGCGCGTATTTCACAATGTAGTGCTCGGGATCCTCGTCCTTCGCAAGCTTTTTCTCGGTGGCTGTAAGCCCTCCGCCCATGGCGGAAATCGTAACGAGCAGTGCCAGAACCGCGCCGATTGCGAGGCCGCTCCACTCTACCAAAGCAATAAATACAGTTGACATTCGTCCCCCTTTTAACCCTCTCTATCAGGTCATATATGAATTCATATGAATTTTATCATTGCGCCTTTTTGTTGTCAACGGAATCGGGACTCCCGAAACCGGTGGCAAAAGTGCCGGATTCCGCATGAATACAAGCGATTCCGCCCTTCCCTATATTGACATTACACAGGGAAACGTATATAATATGGCAATTGCGGAATCTGCTTTTTTTGCGGATCACGCATGTTAATTAGGAAGAGTAAAATTTGTGACAAGATCGCGGGGTAAATCAATATGGCAGAACCAAAGAAAACTATTATGACTTATGCCGGTCTGAAAGCGCTCGAGAGTGAACTCGAGGATCTTCAGGTCAACAAACGTAAAGAGATCGCTGAGAAGCTGAAAGAAGCCCGCGCACAGGGTGACCTTTCAGAGAATGCCGAGTATGATGCCGCTAAGGATGAGCAGGCTCAGATCGAGGCCCGCATCGAAGAGATCGAGAACATTCTTAAGAACGCCGATGTCGTTGTGGAAGAGGAAGCTGATTCCAACACCGTAAACGTAGGCTGCAAGATCAAAGTTCTCGACAAAACCTATGACGAAGAGCTTGAATTCCAGATCGTCGGCTCCACAGAGGCCAACAGTCTGAAGGGCAAGATCTCCAATGAGTCTCCGGTCGGCCGCGCACTTCTCGGTCATGAGATCGGCGACGTGGTTACTATCGAGACACCGGCCGGTGACGAGCAGTACGAGATCCTTGTCATCGAACGCAACGTCTGAGACATAGGATATACTTTATTCTGCAGACCGGGTTCATCCGTCCGTTCCGGCCGGGTGACCCGGTCACTTGCAGATAATCAAGACCGTGTAGGAAAAGAAAGAGGAGAAAAAAATGGCTGAGCAGAACAAAAAACCTGAGCAGGATCTGAATCAGGTACTGAAAGTCCGCCGCGAGAAACTGGCAGAACTTCAGGCAGCAGGGAACGATCCCTTTGTAATCACAAAGTACAACCAGACACATCACAGTCAGGAGATCAAAGACAACTTCGCAGATCTCGAGGAGAAGGATGTATCGATTGCCGGAAGAATCATGAGCAAACGCGTCATGGGTAAGGCATCTTTCTGCCACATCCAGGACAAACAGGGAATGATCCAGTGCTACGTTGCCCGTGACGCCCTGGGCGAGGATGAGTACAAGGCATTCAAGAAGATGGATATCGGTGATATCGTCGGAATCGAGGGCTTCGTTTTTGCCACAAAGACAGGTGAGACATCTGTTCACGCCAAAAAGATCACCCTTCTGTCCAAATCTCTTCAGCCGCTCCCGGAGAAATTCCACGGTCTGGTAGATACCGATATCCGTTATCGCCAGAGATATGTGGATCTCATTATGAACCAGGAGGTTAAGGCAACCTTCATCAAACGTTCCGAGATCATCCGTGAAATCCGTAATTTCCTTGCAGGCCGTGACTTCATGGAAGTTGAGACACCGATGCTGGTAGACAATGCCGGCGGTGCCGCAGCAAGACCTTTCATCACACATTACAACGCCCTTGGCGAGGACAAGAAGCTCCGCATCTCTCTGGAGCTTTACCTGAAACGTCTGATCGTCGGCGGCCTTGAGCGTGTCTTCGAGATCGGCCGTGTATTCCGTAATGAGGGTCTCGACCAGAGACACAACCCGGAGTTCACACTGATGGAGCTGTACCAGGCATACACAGACTACAACGGCATGATGGAGCTGACAGAGAGCATGTTCCGTTACCTCGCCGAGAAAGTCTGCGGCACAACTACCATCCAGTACGAAGATAAAGTCATCGACCTCGGAAAACCTTTCCGTCGCCTGACCATGGAGGACGCCATCAAAGAAGAGACCGGCATCGACTTCTCCACCATCGAGACAGACGAAGAGGCAAAAGCCCTTGCAAAAGAGAGGGGCATCGAGTATGAGGACCGCCACAAGAAGGGCGACATCGTAAACCTCTTCTTCGACGAGTTCTGCGAGGACAAGATGATCCAGCCTACCTTCATCATGGATCATCCCATCGAGATCTCTCCTCTTACAAAGAAAAAACCGGAGGATCCTTCCAAAGTTGAGCGTTTTGAGCTCTACATCAACGGTTGGGAGATGTGTAACGCTTATTCCGAGCTGAATGACCCGATCGACCAGCGCGAGCGTTTTGCCGCACAGGACGCTCTCTCCGAGCAGGGTGACGAGGAAGCTCAGCACACTGACGAGGACTTCCTGAACGCTCTGGAGATCGGTATGCCGCCTACAGGTGGTATCGGCTACGGTATCGACCGTCTCGTGATGCTCCTTACAAACAGCGCTGCCATCCGTGACGTCCTCCTCTTCCCGACGATGCGCAGCGGCAGCTCCGCAGGAAACAAGGACAAGAAGGAAGATGCTGCAGCAGAGGAGAAGACAGGTTTCTTCACTCCCAACGAGAAGATCGACTTCAGCAATGTGGCCATCGAACCTCTCTTCGAAGAGACCGTTGATTTCGAGACTTTCAGCAAGTCAGATTTCCGTGCCGTTAAGGTAAAGGCCTGCCAGGCAGTACCGAAGTCCAAGAAGCTTCTTCAGTTCACACTGGATGACGGAAGCGGCACAGACAGAACCATCCTCTCCGGAATTCACGCGTTCTACGAGCCGGAAGAGCTGGTTGGAAAAACACTTGTTGCCATCACGAACCTGCCGCCGAGAGCTATGATGGGCATCGAGTCCTGTGGTATGCTTCTCTCCGCAGTGAACAACAAGAAGGACAGCGACGAGGAAGAGCTTCATCTGCTGATGATCGACAATCATATTCCTGCAGGTGCAAAACTGTACTGATCTTACCGTTTCGGTTTTGTCCTGAATAAAAGAGACCGGAGCCTGTTCACATGAACAGGCTCCGGTCTCTTTTTGTATTTCTTTATCTTGTCTTACGAAAAATCTTATGAAAGGAAGAGTTCCACGTCCAGATTGATTCTGTTTTATGGAAGGAAGGGTTCCCCGTCCAGATCAATTCTGTGATAGCGAAGTCTCCTGCGCTCTGCTCCAGCCGGCGTAGGTGTTGGCCGGGGTGTAGATGTGGGCCGCTGAGTCACTGTAGGCTGCGGCGTGTTTGTCGGGCGCGGTGTAGCCGTAGGCCTGGGCGTTGCCGTGGGCTTTGGCGTAGGCGTCATTCCCTGATGGTCTCCCACAGGAATCAGTCTCCATCTTTGGCAGGGATGATTGTTCCACTGATACTGCTGCACATTTGCCCCGTTGTCTGTGTAAGCGTTGATGATCTCCACGCAGCTTCTGTCTCTGGAAGCTCTGGTCACAATCTCATAGGTTCCGTCCTGATTCGGCACAAACTTGAAGTACTGTGTACTCTGGCCGTTTTTGTAATCCAGATTGATATTGGATCCGTTGTTGCCGTCATTGACGTTGAGTACCAGACTGTTGCCGTCTCCCAGACGGGAGTAGATGTAATAGTAACCCCAGTTCACCTTTTTCACGATCCATGTCTGATTAATTCCCGGATTTGCTGTAGAAGCATCCCACTGCTGTACATTGATGCCACTCTGAACGTTCTGCCCTGCAGCATCCAGGTATTTCCCGGAGTTTACATTCTGAATCATGTAGATCTTCGACTCATCAATTTCAGCGCCGACGTAGGTGCCGTCCTCATTTCTCTCGTGACCGTCCTGCGGTAACGGTGTGGGTGTAGCTGTCGGTCTCCAGGGCTGCGGCGTAGGCGTTGCTGTCGGTCTCCAGGGCTGCGGCGTAGGTGTAGCCGTCGGTCTCCAGGGCTGCGGTGTAGGCGTTGCTGTCGGTCTCGGCGTGTTTGTCGGTCTTGGTGTGTTTGTCGGTCTCGGCGTATTGGTCGGGTGATCCTTTGTTCCCTTTCCGTAACCGTTCCATGTGATGCCATAGTTCTTCAGCATAGCCTTGAGAACGTCCGGGTAATACCAGGACAGACCGTTTCTGTTGAGCATCTTGAAGTCGCCGCCGTCATCCCAGAGGAAGCACTTGATTCCTCTCTGAGCCGCGTTCTTTGTGTAGATGTCCGCCCATTTCACACGGGTACTTGTATTGCCTTTGTCAACAGCACCGAACTCACCGATGATCACCGGCATGCCCAGAGATTTGAATCTGCTGACCGTTCTGTCCATGAATTCATAGACGTCGTAATCGCTTCCGTAATGTGTATCCGAGTACTCTTTAAAACAGAACTTGTAAGGTGTGTAGCAGTGTACTTCCGCGATCAGTTTGTTGGGAACCGAATCTGTCGGCTTCTTGAAGTTGTTAAGCTCACTGGTCTGAACAGCTGCCGCGTAGGTGTTTGTGATCAGGACACGTTTCGCGTTGTTGCCGCCGGATTTTCTGACTGTGTCAACGAAGAGCTGATTCAGCTTGTTGCACTCCTGATAGTTCTCGTAGGATGTGTCGTTCCAGTTGGAGCTGTTGTCAATGATCTCGTTGTAGCCCTCAAACAGAAGGTGCTCATCATAGTTTTTGAAATATGACGCTACCTGCTCCCAGATTTTCACAAACTTCTGCTCATTCTGGTATGCATTGCTGGTAGTTGCTTTCAACCATCCGTGAACACCGGTGTCATGGTGTACGTTGATGATGACGTAGGTATCATTGTCAATGGCGTAATCAACCACCTCTTTGACCCTGGCGAGCCAGTTGGAGCGGATGTTTGTTCCCTCCATGTTGTGATACCAGGTGACAGGAATACGGATTGCGTTGATACCGGTCTCTTTTACCTTGTCGATCATGGCTTTCGTAGCCGGCGGGTTGCCCCAGAGTCTCTCGTAGGCCTGCGGAGATCCCTTGTATCCGCCGGCTTTCTCCTCGAAACAATCCAGGTCATTTCCCAGGTTCCATCCGAAATCAATGGCGTCCACGACTTCCTGAGCCGTGACGTCTCTCATGGATGCCGCAGACACCGATTCCGTTCGAATACCTGCAAGCATGGTTGCCACCATTACCAGAATAAGTAACAGTGAAAATCTTCGTTTTCTCATCTTTTCTTGTAAAAACCTCCATAAAATTTTTTTTACGAACACTTATTTTGTCAACTTTATCATATTCTATATATTATCTGATTTCTCATTTTATAATTGGAAAAATCACAGATTGTTGCAATCTGCGCAATATTATCAGATAAGAAAGGTTATTATCTGACATAAAAAGCATGATTTTAACGCTGCGGTTGTCTTTTTTTCTCAAAAAAGGTATAATGCGCAAGTCTAATCTATGAACAGATAAAACGTAATTTTTATTACACAGAAACATGTCCGGATGCCCCGGATCATCGGATCATACAGATCAGACAGTTCCTTATAGCGGTCGAAAAATAACTCGACGTATGCGACGAGTTATTTAAAAACCGTTATACTAGAAAACTGCGTACACAAAAAGGACAGGCAGCATGCATACAGAACATCCGCTCCTCTCAAAGGAGCTCATTCGTCAGCTTGAAAACGAAATACCAACCCTCACGCTGGAAATCCGCGCCCTCTATCAAAAGCTTGATCAGAAACTGAATCTGAAAGGCGCACTGGTTCCCATCACCTTCGGCTTTGAAACCGAGACCCTGGGCTCCTATACGCCGGCCGGTGAGGGTATAGAGGAACAGTTTCACTTCTCTCTTCTCTTCGCCGGATACATGGACGCCGTGAAGATCACCAGAGAAGACCGGACGGATCTCTTTCTTCACGAATATGCCCACTACATGCAGTACAACATGGAGATTCCTAAAGAGCACACCTGGAAGCCCGGAAAGCACGGGAGCGCGTGGAAATACTGCTGTTCTCTCATCGGAGCCGCGCCGAGTGAATACTACCGTTTCAACAAGGGCCGTGAAAAACACGACTATAAAAAGGAGCTGCGGAATCCCTGGTCGGATCCCAACGCGGCTCTTCGCGACATCCGGCGCAGAGAGCGGGAATACCAGAACAGCAGGAACAGTACCGTGCGTTTCTCTGTGGGGGACGTCATCACACACCCGGATTTTGGCGAGGGAATCGTCACAGACGTCACCCGTCTGGAATCCTCGGTCCGCCTGACCATTCAGTTTGCGGACCGGATCCGGAAAATCGACCAGAAATGGCTCCTCCGCAGCGCTTACAAAAAGCCTCAGTGAACTTGTCATTTCCTCTGTTTTTCTTTAAAATAGAAGCTATTCGACAGCATTTTTTCAATCGGAGGTTTTTTCTTATGGAACAACAGCAACGGGATGAACTCGTCCGCCGCAAGAAGCATCTGGAGGACGAGTCTTACATTGTTTCAAAAAAATTATTCAAACAGGAGTACAATCTGGCACTGATGCGCGGCGTGAGTATTCTCTCACTGGTGCTCATCATCCTCTTTGGTACTCTGACCATTTTTAATCCCTGGTGTCTGAAGGTCGTGCTCACCGCAGCCATCATCGGCATCATCTTCTTTATCTGTTCCATCTTCTACAAGAAGCGTCTCATGCGCGGCCGTATTACACGGGAGGAACTGCGCCAGCAGTACTCTTCTGTGTGCCGTCAGCTCGACGCGTCCGACGCCAACAGCTGAGGCGAACAATGAAGATTCTTTACTGACGGCCGGAAATACGTTTACAATCCGTTAAGGAGAAGCTCATGAACAAATCCAACAATGACACAGATTCCATTTACATCG
Organism: Eubacterium sp.; assembly: GCA_024684035.1. Lineage (GTDB taxonomy): Bacteria > Bacillota > Clostridia > Lachnospirales > Lachnospiraceae > Bilifractor. The sequence goes on from JAIKXQ010000038.1 coordinate 79,342, forward strand.
CAGAATATAATGCAGGTCTCACGGTTTCATCCACACCTTCCTCTACAGGGTACGGCAATGCTCAGGTGGATCCGGAAGAGGAACACCTGAATTATTATCAGCGCATGCAGCGGGAGAAGCAGCGTGCCGAAGGAAAACTCCCCGCCGGGAATTCTGTGAAGTATAAGACTGCTCCCGAGAAGAAAAAGCGGGATCCCCTGGATGATACCTGCCGGCGCGAGGACCCGGAGCTGATGGAGGACGACGATCTCGATTACTGTGATCCGGGCGACACCTACGACTTCGGACTCTTCTCTCCCAAAAAGCAGAAGAAGAAAACGGACGACATCCGGAAGAATCGCCGGAAAGACCCGGATGATCGGGACGAACGCCCACGCAAGAAGAAGAAAAAGCGCAAACTGCGCCGCATCATTCTGAGCGTCCTTCTTGTATTCGCAGGACTTTTCGCCGCCTTCATGCTCTTCCTGCTCGTGGCCTTCAACCGGCTGAACCGGACAGATCCGGTGGCTGACGCCAAGGCCGACGAGGTTACTAGAGCAGCGGGCATAACCCCTTATCACGAGGCAGGGGTCATGAACATTCTTCTGATCGGTCAGGACGCGAGAAACGGAGAGACCCAGACCAGGTCTGACTCCATGATCATCGCCAGCCTGAATGTGAAGAAACATCAGATCACCCTCACCTCTCTGATGAGAGATATGTACGTACCCATCTCCGGCTATGAGGCCAACAAGCTGAACGCCGCCTTTGCCTACGGCGGCATGGAGACCATCGACGAGACCATTCAGGAACAGTTCGGCATCGACATCGACGGAAACGCCGTCGTTGACTTCAACGGCTTCCTGGAGGCTCTGACCTCCGTCGGTGATCTTTCCATCGACCTCTCCTACGAAGAAGCCGACTATCTGAATCAGAATCCTGCTCTCGGAGAAAACAATGACCGCATCGAGGGTGTCACCTGGGATCTGTCCCCCGGCGTCAACTCACTGACTCCGAAACAGGCTCTCGCCTACAGCCGTATGCGTTACGTGGGAAATTCCGACTGGGATCGTGTCAACAGACAGAAGAAAGTAATCCAGGCCGCCTTCTCGAAGGTAAAGCACAACCCCTTCAAGCTGATGCAGGTGATGAACGAGGCTGCGCCAAGTATCACCACCGATATGACCAACGGCTACCTCTACCGCGCCTTCTTCTACGCCCTCTTCTGCGGAACGGAGATGAAGACCCACACCATCCCCGGTGACGGCGAATTCACCGCTGATACCGTAGACGGGATGTCCGTACTGATGCCGGATCTGCCGGCCTGCAGACAGTCTCTGATCAATATCATCTACGGAGACGGAACTGCGGACACCGTGGATACCACTACTTCACCGGCACAGACCAACGACGATAACTATGGAGGAAACGGAGGCGAGGACACCGGAAATTCTCCTGTGGAGGGAGATTACGACGGCGACGGCTATCCGGATTCCTGGGGCGACAACATCGATCAGGAGGACGCCGACGGCGACGGTATCCCGGATGTCTGGGGAAATTCCTGGTAAACACCGGAATTCAAACAAATAATCCTTTGCAGATATCCGGTTCGGTCACATAAAAACACAAAAATCTGATACCGGACAGGTCACAAAAGCCAACCAAACTGTGTTGCAAAAATATCATAATCCTGCGGTTCCGCCAAAGCCGGTTCCGCAGGATTATTTTAATGTCCATTTCCAAAAATCCGCATAAAATAAAGGAATATGCCATCCCGATATCGAAATCGTTTTCTTTTCAAGCACAAACGTTTTCGTGTCCAAAGTGTTATTATTTAACATGTATCGTTTACATATTGTTCATTTTTAGCTCAAACTATAGTCATAAATCTATTGTATATTCAAATTGTACTAAACAAGAAGCAAACGCTTTAAACTTTTTCATATCGCCGGTCTTCGGATCGGTAACTCCCCCCTCATAGAAAAGCCGAATCGGATCATCCGATTCGGCTTTTTGTTTTGTCTCGTGGAAGATTCGGAGGAATTTTCTATTGAGAGAACAAAGTCCGCAAGCGGACTTCGACTCCCCCATCCCCTCAATCCTGAGGGGAGCACAGCAGGACGAAAGGCGCGCGAGCAGAATCGCGAAGCGATCTTCCCATCTGCGAGCTGCGCATCTAAGCGGAGCGTTTTGTCTCATAGGGAATGCGAAGCAATTCTCTATGAGACAAAAACCGGGTGCGGTCCGGACAACAGCTTCCTGCTGTCCGAACCGCACCCGGTATCTTCGTTGATTCTATGTATGCACTTCTTACATCTCTTCATAAATCTTCTGTGCGCTTACAAGTTTTGTGCACAGAGTGAAGAGTGTTGCCGCGATCTTGAGATCTGCCAGAGACGGATAAGTGGGCGCGATACGAATGTTGGAATCCTTCGGATCCTTTCCGTATGGCCATGTAGCGCCTGCTCCTGTCATCACTACGCCTGCTTTCTTGCAGTAGGCAACAATATCCTTTGCACAGCCCTCCAGAGCATCAAAGCTGATGAAGTATCCGCCCTTCGGTACTGTCCAGCTTCCTACTCCAAGCTCACCGAGGTTCTCCTGAAGAATATCTTCAACCATCTCGAATTTCGGACGGATGATATCTGCATGCTTTCTCATATGCTCAATCATGCCGTGAATGTCGCCGAAGAAGCGAACGTGACGAAGCTGGTTTACCTTGTCATGTCCGATGGTCTGACGGGTCATGGTCTTTACGATGTCAGCCATATTGTTCGGGGATGTGGCCATGGCAGCGATTCCGCTTCCAGGGAAAGTGATCTTGGAAGTGGAAGCAAATTTATATACGAGATCCGGATTTCCTGCTCTTTTACATTCCGCAAGAATCTCGATCAGGTAATCCTGTCTGTCGTCGTACAGGTGATGAATTCCGTACGCGTTATCCCAGAAGATACGGAAGTCCTTGGCTGCCGGTTTCAATCTGGCGAAACGTCTGACTACATCATCGGAATAGGAAATACCGGACGGATTCGCATATTTCGGAACACACCAGATACCCTTGATTGCATCGTCCTCGGATACGAGTTTCTCTACCATATCCATATCCGGGCCGTTTTCATCGGTGGGAACCGGAATCATCTCAAAGCCGAAGTACTCTGTGATGCCGAAGTGACGGTCATATCCCGGAACCGGGCAGAGCCATTTCACCTTGTCGAGTTTGCACCAGGGTTTGTTGCCCATGATTCCGTGGGTGTACGCCCGCGCGATGGTATCATACATTACGTTCAGAGAAGAGTTTCCGTAGATGATAATATCATCCGGGTTGTTTTCCATCATGTCACCGATCAGAACCTTTGCCTCCTGAATACCGGTCAGAACACCATAATTCCGGCAGTCCGTTCCGTCTTCACACATCAGATCCGCATCGGAGTTGAGCGCATCCATAAGCCCCATGGAAAGGTCAAGCTGCTCTTTGCATGGTTTGCCGCGGCTCATATTCAGGTTGAGTTCCATTCCCTGATACTTCCTGTACTCCGCTCTCAGCTGCTCGATCTCGGATGCAAGTTCTTCTTTGCTCATTTCCCTGTATGGTTTCATCTGAATCTCCTCTCACAATTCCTCTATCTGTACGCTTTCCATCCAAGCCGATATTCATCTGCGAATGAACGCGAAAAAATATCAATTTTAGATGGCTATATGTAATTAATCTGTACAGCTAGCAACTACTTAACTTTCAGTATCTTCAGTGTACCATACTTTTGCAAGCAAAGCATTACTAACTTGCAAAATTATCCATTTTCATCATATGTGTGCCTTTGAAATGCATATTTGCTATTGCTGATATGCATTTTGCATATTATTCCGAATATTTCAGCGAATCATCAGACAGGCAGCCATGTTTCCGCGCCTTCCACCGGAAGCCCGATGGGAAAAGAGCGCGGCCGGATTACAACAGGTGCACAGATCCGTCACCGAGATGTTGCCGGCGGGAATCCCTGCCTCCTCCAGCACAATCCGGTTTGTCTGCCACAGATCCAGCTGGGCGTGTCCTTCTCTTCCGGGTGTCAGAATCTCCTTCTCATGTCCCCTGAATTCTTCTGCAAAAATATCCGCAACCTCCGAACTGACCTCATAGCAATACCTGCAGATGGAGGGTCCCACAGCCGCGATCAGATCCTCCGGTCTCGTGCCGTAGGTTTCCTGCATCAGCTGTACGACCTTTGCACCGATCCTTCCCACAGTTCCTCTCCAGCCGGAATGGGCGCCTCCGATCGCCCGGTGAACCGGATCCACAAACAAAACCGGCACGCAGTCCGCCACGAAGATTGAGAGCACCAGATCCGGCACATTGGTAACCAGTCCGTCCACGTCGTGATAGTCCCGCGCTCTCACAAGTCCTTTTCCGGCGTCCTCTTCCGTCACCACCCGTACATTCGTCGTGTGGGTCTGATCCGTCAGTACGAACCGCTCCGGGCTCGTGCCGAGTTCCCCCGCTAGAATCCGGAAATTCTCCTGTACATTCTCCTCCCGGTCTCCACGGGTAAGACCGAGGTTCATGGAAGCCAGATGCTCCATCCCCGCTTCCCGGCCACTGACGCCGCCATATCGGGTGGTAAAACAGTGACTCACAAAGTCCACGGCCTCCAGCGCGGGAAAACGCAGAACCGGCGACTGCGTCCCCGAGAGAACCGGCAGGTTTGCCTCACCCTTTCGCCTCCACTCTGTCTGTATCTCTGTCCATTTCATTCATTTTTCCTCACATTTTTTACTATAAAAATCACCAAAGTTGCTCGACTTCCCATCTGCGAGCTGCGCATCTAAGCGGAGCGTTTTGTCTCATAGGGAATGCGAAGCAATTTCCTATGAGATAAAAAAATCTGCCGCACAAAAGCTTCCACGGAAACTCCGACTCGTGCGGCAGACCAATCCTTCGATTTATTAACCTGCGTTGTTCAATTCGTCATTCAGCACGTCCAGCATATCGTAGACATCCAGTCCGTGGGTCATGCAGGCCTCCTCCAGTGTCTCCACCTGGGATACGCCGCAGCTGATGCAGTGAAGTCCGCAGCTCATCATAACATCCACCAGCTGAGGATACTGCTGAACAATATCTGCCACGATCATGTCCGGGCGGATCAGCTGATCGGAGCCGCCAAGCATCGCGTCGATGTCTTCCTGTACCGTCTTGATCCCGGCGATGCCGAAATATTTGACCAGAACGTTTGCCACGTTGGCAGAGAGGAACGCCGGCATGGTGGGTCCCAGATGGATGTGTTTCACATCCAGATAGAGCAGGGCGAGAAGAACGATGATGTCCTTCTGACCATGCCATGCAAGGTTGTACACGAGCGGGAGCTGATTGATATTCTCGTATCCGAAAACCTCTTTGAGCTTGAGAGCAATCTGCACGATGGAATAAGTATCGCTGCACTGTCCCGCATCCAGCATCCTGGGAAGACCGTTGATCTCTCCCAGATCCAGTTTATTGTATCTGTACTTCGCGCTGCCCGCGGTGAGGATGACCGTATCTTTGGGCAGGGCTTTCGCAAAATCGGTGTAGTAGCTTCTTGTCTTCGCTCTCCCGTCGCTGCCGGCCATGACGATAAACTTGCTGATTTCCCCGCTCTTCACAGCTTCGACGATCTTGTCGGTCAGCGAGAACACCTGCTCGCGTCCGTAACCGCCGACAATCTCTCCGGACTCGAGTTCCTTTGGAGCCTCACATTTCTTCGCAAGTTCAATCAGCGCCGAGAAATCTTTCTTTCCGTTCTCATCTGCTTCGATATGTACACAGCCCGGATAACCGGCACAGCCCGTGGTAAACAGACGGTCTTTGTAGGAATCCTTCGGAGGAATGATTCCCTCGCCAGTCACAAGCACCGGACCGTTGAAACTCTCAAATTCCTCTTTCTGCTTCCACCAGGCATTTCCGTAGTTTCCGATCAGATTGTCATAGTTGCGGAACTTCGGATAGTACTGAGCCGGGAGCATCTCGCCGTGGGTATATACGTCCACACCGGTGCCCTGTGTCTGCTCCAGAAGCATCTCCAGATCTCTCAGATCCTGACCGGACACAAGGATCGCCGGCCTTGTTCCCACGCCGGTCTTCACACTTGTGATCTGCGGATTTCCGTAGGCGCCTGTATTTGCCCGATCCAGAAGATCCATCACACGAACACCGTAACGTCCTGTCTCCATCACAAGAGCAAGAAGATTGCCGCCGGTCAGACTGTCATCCAGCATCTGTCCAAGGGCTCTCTGAATAAACATATCAATGTCCTGATCTTCACTGCCAAGAGCATTCGCATGATAAAGATACGCTGCCAGTCCTTTGATTCCATATACGATCAGCTCACGGAAACTGCGGATGTCCTCATCCCTTGTGGCAAGCACGCCGACTGCCGCTGCTTTTTCCTCATAGTCAGCTTCTGTACCTGTCCATGACGCCGCCTCCGGAAGCTCCTGTTTCTTCTCTGTCATGGCGAGAAGGCGGTTCTTTTCCCGAAGGGTCTCGCTGATCCGGCTCGCAAGCACGTCTTTATCAAAATTTGCGTTTGTGACCGTAGCGTAAAGATTCGCCGTCACGAGATGATTGATCGTCTCCGGAATATCTTTCTTTTCTCTGCGAAGCTGTGTGGCAACCGCGGAGAGTCCCTTTGTCACCCAGATCAGAAGATCCTGCATGGCTGCAACATCCGGTTTCTTCCCGCACATACCGACTCTGCCGCACCCGCTGCCTGCCATCGTCTCCTGACACTGGTAGCAAAACAATTCATTTTTATTTTCCATCTGGTATTCCTCCATGTTCCAAATTGCCCTATTGATTGTCAGTATAACAGAAAGACGTTACCGAAGTAAAGCGCTGCGCCCGGAGCTCCATGATTCATTGAATCCAACCGATAAAAATGCTATACTGTTCTTATCAACCTTGCGTGACAGACTGGTTTCGTCTTTTTATTTATAAAGCTATTTATTGATAAAGGAGGTACGGTATGGCAACGGATGATTCAAATTTCACAGAGACAATCCGAAAGATCTTTCTGGCAGGCGTCGGCGCCATCGCCACCAGCGCGGAGAAAAGCAAAGACCTCATCGATAAACTTGTCGAGAAGGGCGAGCTCACTACCCAGCAGGGAAAGATCCTGAATCAGGAACTCAAACATAAGATCAACGAAACGACAGATGATCTCCGAACCAAGGCGGCGAACGTCATAGCCCCGAACAGAAAAGAACCGGAGGAAACGTCCTCTTCCACGGAGGAGGAACCCCGGATTTCTGACGAGGAACTGACCGATCTGGTGGACTCACTTACACCGGAGCAGCTCAAGACTCTCCGCGTCCAGCTGGATGCGCGGAGCGCAGTGGATGATCAGTAACTATCGGACTCCGCAAGGAGCTGCGGCACATCCTACATCTTCCCCAACGGAAATGCACTGTGCCACAGCTCCTTTTTTAAAAGGATCAGCGATGATGAAGAAAAAAACGACACCCTGCGGCCGTGCCGGAGACAGTGCCTCCCGCCTTCATGAAATCACGGAAATACTTAAGAGAAATAAGGTGCTCTCCGGAGTGACGCCGGAGAAGCTCCGTGTCATCACCGAAGAGCTGGGGCCCACCTACATCAAGATCGGCCAGATCATGTCTCTGCACTCCGACATACTCCCAAAAGAATACTGCGATGAATTGATGAAGCTCAATTCAGATGTGACACCTATGCCCTTTTCGGATGTCGTCGATGTCATCGAAGAAGCCTACGGTTCCTCCTGGAATGAGATTTTTTCCTTCCTGGATCCCCAGCCGCTGGGGGCCGCCTCCATCGCCCAGGTTCACCGTGCCACCCTGCAGAACGGCGACGAGGTCATCGTCAAGGTTCAGCGAAAAGATATCTACAACACCATGGCCAGGGATATCCGCCTGCTTCACCACGCAGCCCGACTCCTTCCGCCGGTGGGCGGTTTCAAAAACCTGGTGGATCTGAACCAGGTACTGGAGGAAATGTGGCGGGTAGCTCAGGAGGAGATGAACTTCCTGAAGGAAGCGGACAATATCGAAGAATTCACCCTCTGCAACCGGGGAATCAACTTCATCGGTTTCCCAAGGCTCTACCGGGAGTACACCACCAGTCAGGTTCTTGTGCAGGAGTACATCGACGGCTACTCCATCAGCGAGAAGGAAGCCCTCACCGATGCCGGCTATGATCTGCCGGAGATCGGCGCCAAGCTCGTAGACAACTACATCAAGCAGGTCATGGAGGACGGCTTTTTTCACGCGGATCCCCATCCCGGCAACATCCGTGTCCGGGACGGCAAGATCATCTGGATTGACATGGGCATGATGGGCCGCCTGACCCATTCCGACCGCCGGCTGCTGGGTGAGGCCATCCGTGGCATCGCCAACCACGACACCATGCGGGTAGAAAAAGCAGTTCTGGCTCTGGCCGATTTCACGAGGACGCCTGACCGCGATCGCCTCTATGGAGATATCAGCGATATTCTCGCGAAATACGGAGACACAGACATCAGTGACGTGGACATCGCCTCCTTCGTCCAGGACATCATGGAGGCCATGAAAGCCAATCACATCCGCATGCCCCACGGCCTGTCCATGCTCGCCAGAAGTCTCGCCCACATCGAGGGAGTCCTGGCTGACATAAGCCCTGAAATCAACATGGTCGAAATCGCGAAGACCCGCATGATGTCCGAGTACATCGACCACTTCAATCTGAAGGATGAACTCACCCGAACCGGCAGTCATCTGTACCGGGTGGCACAGAAGACAATCGCCATCCCGGAACTCCTGGAGCAGATCCTGAAGGAATACGCCAACGGACAGAGCCACGTGAACATGGAACTTCGAAGTTCCACCCGCCTCGCCTGGCTTCTGCGAAAGCTTGTCCAGAACATCGTCATCGGCATGTGGGTCATGGCGCTCCTGATCTCTTCCAGTATCATCTGCACCACCGGTCTGAAGCCACGGGTCTTCGGCATGCCCTTCCTGGGTTTTGCCGGCTACGCCATCGCCATCGGCATCGTCCTCTATCTGGTGACAAGGCACTTTATCACAAGGCCAAGGTAAACACCTCCGGTGATTCAAACACAAAAAGCCCGGAAACAGCGCCTGCAGGCATTGTTTCCGGGCTTTCTTTATGCACTTGTGATGATTGTTCCCACGCTTCCTTCGAAGCCTTCTTTTGCTTTCTCGAAGGAGGTAATGACAGCTCTCTTGCCGCCGTTTCGAAGGAAGTCCACAGCTGCCTGGATCTTCGGAAGCATGGTGCCGTATCCGAATTCACCTGCATTCATATAGGCCTCGGCCTGATCTACGGTGATGGTTCCGATGGGCTGTTCGTGATCGGTTCCGTGAGCGATCTTTGCGTTCTCCACGCTGGTGAGGATGATCAGCTCATCTGCACGAAGCTGTTCCGCAAGTTTGCCGCTCACCAGGTCTTTCTCGATAACTGCACTGGCGCCGCGAAGCTCCGATCCCTGTTCCATAACCGGAATTCCACCGCCGCCTCCGGCGATGACAACCTGGCCGGCGTCCAGAAGAAGCTGGATTGTGTCGATCTCGATGATCTCCTGCGGCTTCGGAGATGCGATGATTCTGCGGAAGCCCTCCTCTGTCTTTGTGACAAAGTTACCTTTCTCCTCTTCCATCTTCGCCTCTTCATCTGTGAGTACACGGCCGATGACTTTGACCGGCTCGTAAAGTGACTCATCGTAAGGATCAACCGTCACCTGTGTGAGAACGGTCGCCACCGGTTTGTAGATTCCTCTGCGCACCAGCTCTGCGCGAAGTGAATTCTGAATATCATATCCGATATACCCCTGGCTCATGGCAGAGCAGACGGACATGGGCGCGCCGGTGTAATCACTGTGTACCTTTGCGAACTCGTTCAACGCTGTGTGGATCATTCCGACCTGCGCACCGTTACTATGAGTGATCACAACGCCGGCGCCTGCGGAGATCAGATCCGCCACTGCTACAACGGCCTTGTTTACAGCCTCTTTCTGCTCCGGGATTGTGGTTCCCAGTGCTGTATGTCCAAGTGCTACGACTACTTTTTTCTTCTGCAGCATCTTCTGTATTCCTCCCTGTTCACTTTCCATTACTCACGGAAGATTCTTCCGTCCTTATAGGAAAAAGAGTGACGCTCGCCCGAGCCTCTCGTCCTTTTCTCAGATACATAGATTATAGCACAAGAAAGCTGTCGAATGATCATAAATCAAAACGACAGCTTTCTTTATCGATCAGAATAGATTAGAAATCAAATTTTCCCTCGAACCACTTCTCGAGATCCTCGATCTTCACGCGCTCCTGCTCCATAGTGTCACGGTTACGGATGGTAACTGCGTGATCCTCTTCGGAATCGAAGTCGTAGGTGATACAGAACGGTGTTCCGATCTCATCCTGACGGCGGTATCTCTTACCAATAGCTCCGCGGTCGTCGTACTCACAGTTGAACTTGGAGGAAAGCATATCGAATACTTTCTCAGCAGACTCACCAAGCTTCTTGGAGAGCGGAAGTACGGCAGCCTTTACCGGTGCCAATGCCGGATGGAAGTGCATAACGGTACGAACGTCGTTCTTCTCGGCATCCAGAACTTCCTCGTCATAGGCTGCGCAGAGGAAGGCAAGAACTACACGGTCTGCACCGAGAGAAGGCTCGATTACGTAAGGGATGTACTTCTCATTCTTTGAATCATCGAAGTATGTCATATCCTGGCCGGATACTTCCTGATGACGGCCGAGGTCGTAATCTGTACGGTCGGCAACGCCCCAGAGCTCGCCCCAGCCGAACGGGAAGAGGAACTCAAAGTCCGTAGTCGCCTTGGAATAGAAGGCCAGTTCTTCCTTCGAATGGTCGCGCAGACGGAGATTTTCTTCCTTGATGCCTAGGGACAGCAGCCAGTCCCGGCAGAAGCCGCGCCAATAGCTGAACCACTCCAGGTCTTCCCCGGGCTTACAGAAAAACTCCAGCTCCATCTGCTCAAATTCACGGATGCGGAAAATAAAGTTGCCGGGGGTGATTTCGTTGCGGAAGGATTTGCCAATCTGACCGACGCCCATCGGCAGCTTCTTCCTGGTAGTGCGGACGATGGACTTGAAGTTGACGAAAATGCCCTGGGCAGTTTCAGGCCGCAGGTAAATCTCGTTGGAGGAATCTTCGGTCACGCCCTGATGGGTCTTGAACATCAGGTTGAACTTGCGGATGCCGGTAAAATCCTTCTTGCCGCAGGTCGGGCAGACGATGTCGTGCTCGGCGATAAAGGTTTCGTACTGCTCGTTGGTCCAGCCGTCCGCCTGGATTTCTTCGCCGTGGGCCTTGCCGTAATCCTCGATCAGCTTGTCGGCGCGGAAGCGGGCTTTACAGGCCTTGCAGTCCATCAGCGGGTCGTTGAAGGTGCCGACGTGTCCGCTGGCTACCCAGACCTGACGGTTCATCAGGATAGCGCTGTCCAGCCCGACGTTGTATTTGCTCTCCTGGACGAATTTCTTCCACCAGGCTTTTTTGACGTTGTTTTTGAACTCGACGCCCAGCGGGCCGTAGTCCCAGGCGTTCGCCAGGCCGCCGTAAATCTCGCTGCCGGGATAGACAAAGCCGCGGTTCTTGCACAGGGCCACCAGCTTGTCCATGGTCAGTTTGTCGCTCATAAACCAAATTCCTCCTTCAGGTCTCCGAATAAATAACCTTCTGTATCTTATGATTTTTGCCCTGTTTTGTCAAGATATATCCACCACTTTCAGACTGTTCAAAAGCCTGTACAGGAATAAAAAAGCGATGACCCGTTTTTCCCGGACCATCGCTGGCAGGCTCTATAAAAGGATCAGCCCTGTTCAATCCTGTCTGTGGAGACCCGGACCGCGTCCGCAGGAACAAATCCGCGCACGATGACGCCGTTGTACATCGTTTCCACATAGGCCCACTGGCCGTTCAAATTGAGCGTTGCCAGCAGGGTGACGGTATCGCCGGAGTTGAGCATCAGGAGGGCGTCGGTCTGTTCCATCGGGTCACTGGTCACCGCGGTGCGGCAGGATGCCATCACCTGCTGAGTGCCAAAGGCAATGGATGCCATGCTAGGCAGAGTGCCCTGGAGCTGGAACGCGTTCAGATAGCCGACACGGGTCATCTTGTCCTGGTTGCGGTACATTACCAGCAGCCACTGGCCGTCAAAACCGGCCGCATAGATGCTTTCCGTCAGAGTCACCTGGGCGGTGCCGCTGTCGGCACGCAGGCTTTCCGTGTTCGGCGCGGTGTAAACCGGCAGAGTCTGACCCACGCTCAGGCTGCAGGTGGTAAAGCAGAGACTGGCAGGCTGGGCTGCAGGGGCGGGAAGGCTGGCAGCTTCAGGGCTGTAGCTTCCGGCATCGGGAAAGTATGTCTGACCCGGTGCGGTGTCTCCCAGGGCTTTCCCAAAGTCACCGGCAGAACCGCTCATTCCGTAAGACGGATCGGCGTATCCGGAGGAAGGAGTGTTATATCCGTAGCTCGTATCCGGCATCACGCTCCCGCAGGAAGGACCGGCCGGAGGATTCTCGGTAATAATGGTTGTGGATTTGTTGGAATAGTCGTAATAATTGATACCGCCGCTTTTGCCCACCATACCGGTGCCGCAGCCGGAAGAAGGATATGAATACGTGCAGGCAGTGACCAGATCAGCCCGGATATAGCCTACGCCGCCGTAAAAGCGGACCTGATACCAGTATACGCCGCACTGGCAGACGATGCCGTACACATAGACCGTGGTTCCGCGGCACACCTGGGTGATGACAGATCCATTGGGGGTGACCCGCACGTTGACGGCGTTCATGTTGGTATAGCCGGTAAAGCTGGCCGTACAGGTATAGGGCGTCACAGGCCCATAACCAGCACAGCCGACGGTGGTGATCAGGTCGGAGCGGACCCAGCCGGTGAAACCGCCGGAAAGCACCTGATACCAGACAGTGCCGCTTCCGTCAGAAACAGCGCAGAGCAGC
>JAIKXQ010000050.1 GCA_024684035.1 Eubacterium sp.
CTTAGTAGTTCTTCTTTGGTTAACGCTGGAGGTAACTTTGTGTGGTCAAAATCATAGCCGTCAAACGTTTTGTAGACGGGAAAACGAGCACGCTTGATTAACCGATGAATGTGGTTCATTTCGCGTTTTTCGATCTCCTGACGTAGGGCGTCCCTCAGGTATTCAATCTGTTTCGGCGTTCCATCAGACTGGCATTTCTCGGGAATCGCTGAAGTGAAAAAGAGCTTTTTGCAGTGTTTTGTGATCTCCTCGATCATGTCATTCTGCTCTTTTGCGGTGATCATAATACTTCACCTCCTTTACAAGACTGGAGAAATGCCAAATCGTATACTTTCAGAGACGGGCCAGGTCCCGGAGGTGTATTAATACCGTACCCTGTAATCCGTTGTGCGATGATCTGCACATCGGATGCATTGATACTGCCATTCTTCAGGGACATGCTCATAGCATCTATTGCTGACTGATAACCGAATTCATCATTCAGATTGCTCATCAATCGTAGTTTTGCTTTCAGATCAGCCTTTTCCAGACTGTCCAGATAATCTCTGAGAGGATCGGGAAGATCCCGACGAATTCCACTGTTATTCCAGGCTCCTGCGTTTCTTGAAAGGACACTGAGCGTCGTGCTATAGTCGGAAACATCCGTACGAGTGTCACCGTACTGTCGGCGATGGCGTACAATCAACTTTCCACTAGCTTCTTCGAGTACATCAATGTAGTGAGCACGCACACCAATCAGCACCTTCTGATTATGGAACTCCGGTTTTGTAGAATAGTAATGTTTGCCATCGATACAGACCTTGCCGTATCCATCGGCCTTGAACCAATCATAGCGACATACATTGAATGACTTGGCTGGAAGATCAAGAAAGTGTTTCCGATCTTCTTCAAAAAGTTCGCGGATCTTCTTTGGCTTCTTGTAATGTGTCTCTTCCGCCTTAGGAGCTGTCTTGGAAAGAAGTTCTTTGTTGTATTCAATCATATCGATATAGTGAGGTAGCGGCACGAAGAGATTCAGTCGAACGGTCTTCACCTTGTTTTCAACGTTGCCTTTCTCCCAACCGGATTCCGGGTTACAGAATCTGATTTGAAATCGATACTGGGCGCGGAACTTGCGGAACATTTTTGTTTCGATGACTTTGTCATGGACACGGTGTCCAACTCCTGTAGCGTTATCAAATATCAGCACAGGAGGAACTCCGCCGATGTGAGTAAAGATATCCTGCAGTCCTTGACATACACATTCGGCTGTCTCGCCGCCGAACAGTTGCACATAGGAGTGGTTGCTGAACGGGAATGAAACAACCAAATACTTTCTGCGAATGAGCTGATCATTCTCGTAGAAATCTGCCTCTCCAAAGTCGACTTCAGCATAGCCGGGATCCCAGATAAGTTCTTGAGAGGCCTTGTTCTGGACGTCTTTCCGTATCTTCTGCATATAGCGCTGAACTGTTTCGTAACTTCCCGTGTAATCCTCTTCCTCAACAAGTCGATCATAAACCCGGCGTGCCGTATGGTGCTGCTTGCGCCAATGCTTACGATCCTCTTCGAGCCAGGATTGTATCGTCGGCTTGTATGGATCAAGTATGGATGATTTTGCCGCAACAGTAAGAGGTGTATCTGAAAAGTCTTCCTTCTCTAGGTATTTTCGAATGGTTTTGGGATCAGCACCTGTTTTCCTGTGAATCTCACTGATTTTATACCCACGAAAGTGTAAATCTCTGATATCATTGATATCGGACATGTTGAGCATTTTCCTTTCCTCCTTCATCTATTGGTCGTGCTTTAGATAAAGGATAATTCTGATTGGTTGGTGTTTCAACGTGTCCTTTCCATTTGTAAGGAATTCCTATTCCATTAACAGGGAATTTTGTTTCCATTTCTTGGTACTTTTACTTTACAACATACATCAGGATTGATGACAAGGATGTTGTCGTAAAAAGCACCGGCGGATTGTCTAAGGTTGGCGGTCGTTTTTTTGATGAAGATATCGTTGAGTATGTACGAGATTACATTGAAGAAAAATATGATCTGGATCTTGAAGATGAAGAGTATATAGATGCCTATCAAGAGCTTTTTGAAAGAGCGGAAAAAGCAAAATGGCAACTTGGAAATCAGGAAAAGGCAACCATCGCTGTGCGTGTTGGATCCATAAGAGAAAACGTGATCATCACTAGGGCACAATTTGAAGAAATCGTAGCAAAACTGTATAGGAGAACGGAATATGTTGTAAAAAAAGCAATTAAAGATGCCGGGATGGAGGCATCTGACCTCGATAAGGTCATTCTTGTAGGTGGTTCAAGCAAGGTTCCGTATATTGAAAAGCACTTAACAGAGCTCACAGGCATTTCGCCATCTCATGAAGTGCATCCTGATCTTGTGGTAGCGCAGGGAGCTGCAATTTATGGTCAGCAATTGATGGCATCTCATCGGGGACAGGAAGCAAATAACAGAGTGATACATGATGTTTGTTCCCATAGCATTGGAGTTGTTACGGTTGATCCGGTAACCTACAAAAAAGTTAATACAATCCGAATAAAGAGAAATTCTGCCTTGCCCATCGAAAACAGACTACCATTTCGGACTGCTGTTGAGAACCAGGAGAGAATTGAATTGTGTATTACAGAGGGAGAATTTGCAGAGGTTACAGATGTTACAATTATTTCTACAAATGACGTGATTCTTCCTAAGAATTTGGCTAAGGGAACACAGGGCGAGATTCATCTGTTATTGGATGCTTCACAGTTGGTGCATATCATCGTGAGTATTCCGAGTGTAGATTATGAAAAGGAATTTACTTTTGAGAGAAGTGCTAATCTTTCGGAAGATGAGGTTGCAATGCTCACAGGAATAATAGCTGATTTTAATATCAATTAAAGGAGTAACCGATGGAGGCCAGGATACTAGCCCTAAAAAAATCAAAGAATTACGATGAAATTATAAAACTATCAGCAAGAATGAAACCGGATCAGTGTATGTCAGAAGAGATAAGCCATGCTATCGGAAAGGCGTTTGAGAAGAAAGGCGCCTTTTCACAGAGTCTGCCCTGGTATCTCAGAAGCTATGAATTAAGCAACACAGATGAAGCACTCGGAATGGCTCTTGGCGTATGTCTGGCTGTAAGAGATTATGAGCTCGTAAGAAAGTTACTAAATAATAGAACGGTCGCTTATGAGGGGTATTACTACACCGCCGGATGTTATGAATTGTTGTTTCGAACAAATGCCGGGGTTAATAAGGAGATTCCGGCACTGGAACGCTTTCTAGGTATTCAGGAGGAAGAATCGTACATGCTTCGTCTGGCCACCCTATATCTTCAGACGGATCAGCAAAGAAAAGCGATTCGGCTTTGTAGAAAACTAATCCGACTTTTTGCAGGTGGTCAAGCGGTTGACTATGCCGAAAAGCTTCAGGATGCGGTAAAAAATGGATCTGGAATTGATTTCGTAATCCAAAACCCTTGGTACGAGGATAAGGTATTCAAGCATTTGTCTTTTGATTTAGGGGCGCCTGTTATCAAGGATCATACGATTATTATATCAAGTAATGACGGAATTGCGCATGTGGAAGAAAAAGAAACGTTGGACCCTGTGAGAAAAGATCAGAACTCTTTGAAGAAGGAAAATGATTCATCTCTTGTCAACAGTCGTTTTGGGAAGGCTGTCACGTCCTTTTTTTCGAAAACATCAGAAAAGAGAAGTGAGAAGAAACAGGAGAAATCAAAAGCTAAAAAGAGGGAAAAGATCGCACCGCTAGTTGAAAAATGTATGTCCGATGTAATCGGAATGCATGAATTGAAGACATCTATGAATAGCTTGTATAACATGATGCAGATCAACAAAAAAAGAGTTGGCGGTGCGGTATTAAAGAATAACATCCGCATATTGGGACCGGAGGGCTGTGGAAAAACCACAGCAGCACGTGTGGCGGCAAAAGTATTGTACAATATCGGGATCATAGGAAATGAAGAACCAGTTGTTACAGATTACTTTTCTCTGGTCGGAAGTACAAGTGATGAGACACATGAAAATATACAACACTTATTCGAAAAAGCCGAAAACAGTTGCATACTAATCGAAAATATTCATGAATTCGATGACTCCGATACATATTCAAACGGATTACTTGCTTTGGATATGATTGTTAGAGCGTATGGAGCTGCGGAAGAACGAATACCCTTAATTATAACCGGAAGCGCAGATGAAGTAGAGCTTTTATTTGCAAATAAAAAACGTTTTGGAGATCTGTTTAATCTACCTTCTATACTGCTTGGAAAATATTCTACTGAAGAATTGGTACAGATCGCTCATAAAATTGCAGATGCTAAAAACTATATTCTTGATGACAATGTAGATGAATTATTGAGCAAGAAGATCGATTACATGACCCAAATGTCTGATTTCAAGTATTCCCATGATCTAGAGGGGATCATTTATGATGCGATCATAAAACAGATTTCACGGATATCCAGTGTGCGCAGAATATCCGAGAACGACTGCTATCTTTTAAAAGTGGATGATTTTGACACGGACGAGAAAAGTGAAACGGTAGAAGAATTGTTGGAACAGCTTGATGGACTTACCGGGTTACATGAAGTAAAAAAACAAGTGCACACGATCGTGAATCTAGTTGAAGTCCAGAAGATGCGTGAAGAATCTGGCATAGGAGGCGCAGAGGGATACGGGTCTTTGCATCTAGCGTTTCTTGGAAATGCGGGAACCGGAAAAACTACTGTCGCAAGACTTATCGGGAAGATCTATAAAAAACTGGGTGTTTTACCAGGCGGCCAATTAGTGGAATGTACAAGAAAAGACCTGGTATCGGAGTATAGGGGAGGAACAGCACAAAAGGTAGACGCAAAAGTCAAGGAAGCTATGGGCGGTATTTTGTTTATCGATGAGGCATATACTCTATGCCAGGGTAATGAGGATACCTTCGGATTAGAAGCCATTAATACTCTACTTGCGGATATAGAAAACTACCGGGATAACTTAATGGTTATTCTTGCCGGTTATTCATATGAAATGGAAAGATTCATGGACAACAATCAAGGTCTGCGAAGTCGTATACCAACAGATATTCTATTTGAAGACTATAGTACAGAAGAAATGGTACAGATTTTTAAACAGAATATCAAAAATAGCGGGTTGATTCTGGATGCAGGCTTAGATGATGCCATATACGCTATGATCGAAAATCAGAAGAAAAGAAAAGATTTCGGTAATGCTCGTGGAGTTAGAAACATCACGGAAAAAGTAATATCCAATCAGGGAACACGTATTGCTCAAATGGACTCGGCTACTCGTAGTAGAAATGATTTCTTAATCATTCGGAGAGATGATCTGGAAGCCGGCGAGGAAAAAACTACAAAATCTGTTGAAGAATACTTGACAGCGCTGAATAGTTTAACAGGTCTTAATTCTGTAAAAGAGAAGGTCAATAAAACCGTAGCAATGGTGAGAGTCAATCAGGAAATGCGCAGACAGGGACTTAGCGCACAAGGATTTGGTACGTTGCATCTTGTTTTTAAGGGAAATGCAGGTACAGGAAAAACAACAGTTGCCAGATTGCTGGGTGGAATTTACAAAGAATTAGGTGTGCTTTCTTCCGGCCATTTGGTAGAAACAGATCGAAGTGGACTTGTTGCAGGTTACAGCGGACAGACTGCACAAAAAGTGAAAGACGTAATACAGAAAGCGATGGGGGGAATACTATTCATTGATGAAGCCTACACATTGGCACAAGGCGGAGAGAATGATTTTGGTAAAGAAGCAATCGATACACTAGTAGCTGATATAGAAAATAACCGCAACGATCTAATGGTAATTATTGCTGGATATTCTGATGACATGGATCATTTTCTGAGTCAGAATCAGGGACTTAAGAGCCGGTTCCCTAATGAAATCATTTTTGAGGATTATACTTCTGATGAACTTGTTACGATCTTTAAGAATGATGTACAGCGTCGAGGCGGATATTTGATAGATGGTACAGAAGAGCTTATTGTTCGTCTCATAGAAGAATATGCTGGTACAAATGATTTCGGTAATGCCAGAGGTGTACGAAATCTGGTTGATAAGGTATTTGAGCAACGCAGTATGCGGATTGCGGACATATTAAACGAAGGAAGAACACCCTCTCAGGAAGAGTTACAAAGGGTACTTCCCGAAGATATTGAGCCTCTCTTATATAAGGAGCAAAACTAATGAATGAGCAGTTGTTTAAAAATCTTAATATTGATTCTAGTCAGGACATAAACGCCATTATTTCTGATCTGGAAGACAAGCAGTTTGAGTATCTTCAAAGATCTGAGACAGCAAATGATACGATGCGAAAGCGAGAAATAGCAGATATTCTTGCTCAGATAGAGGAAGAGATAACTGTTTTAAAGCAACAGAAAAAAAATATAAGCAGTTCTGTTGTGATCGATCATTTAGCAGATCAAGCACCTGTAAATAAAGAAATAATACAGAAGAATGAAGAAGTGACGCAAAAGGTTACTTCTTTAAAACAAAAAGAAGCAAAAAAACGACAAAGTGATGTGCAAACGAAAGTCGATACGAATTTTACAGATCAAATGCAGTCGATGCAGGTTTCAAACGAATCAAGTATAGATCAAGTTGGGTTCAGTCAGCATATTACCTCTGAGTGTTCAGATCAAATAGCTGACACTAAAGAATCAAATGATTATCCAGATGTCAGTACGATCATGTCCTATTATCATAATGGAGAATATGAGAAGGCTTTTCCATTAGTGAAGCAACTAAGTGAACACGGATCAGCGCATGCGCAGTTTATACTTTCAAAAATGTATTTAAATGGACAAGGTGTGGATCCGGATCAATCAAGATCTCTGTTCTGGCTCGAAAAATCGGCTGAAAATGGGTTGACGGATGGACAAGCAGAATATGGTGTTGTATTGGTTTCCAGACCAAGAGAGGATGTGAACAGCATAAAAGAGGGGTTCAAATATCTGGAACTAGCTGCTGATAAAGGCAGTATCGCGGCAATGCAGAATCACGTACTTGCTTGTTTGGACAATAAAGGAACGAAAAAGAATATTGCTAAAGCAATGGAATACAATGACAAGCTGAAATGTATAACAGATGATTCTTATGAGAAATCGAAAATGGATCAGATAAAGGATTTACTAAAAAAAAGACGAAAACACGCAGGAAATAATTACAATCCTTCAAATCCACCAGTCCAGAATTTTGCTTATCAAAAAAAACAAATCCCTACATGGTTTAGGGTGCTACTCGTTTTGATTGGTTTGATTTGCTTAATGATTTTTTATCATAGTATGGGAATGCTTAGTGTGCATTTTTAATTGTTTTACTATATTTAATTAATATTAACTCGTTATTATAAGATTTAGCAGGCTATCGGATTTTGTCTTCGGACATCGAAAAATGTTCGAAAGTAAAAAACAAGATCAATCACTTCACTCGATAAAGAGAAACATCGGAGAAAATGAATATGATGCAAAATATGAAAAAAAATGAAAACGGAAGCATGTTTTTGTCTAAGGAAAAGGAATTAGAGCAGCCGAAAGTTCAACGAAGAGAAGCTGTGCAGGAGAAACAGAAAAAATCCACGTTTTCATTTGCATTTGAAAAAGAAAACGAAATTGAAAGTGAGTTGCGTAAACCCAGATCGAGAGCATACATGGAAATTTTTAATGCAATTGATATGCTCAGCGCAACAGACGAAGAGATCATGGAGCAGTTGAAGGCAAATATGGACGAAGATACGGCTGAAGATTTTTCTAATATGACGGCAGAGGAATTGCTTGAAGAAATAAAAGCATGTTTTCAGGAAGAATTTAAAAATGCACAACTTGACCTGAAAGCTACGTTGCTTGGGGTAATTTCCAGGTGTTATATTCCTGGCTGTGATTGTCATGCAATATCTGCAGAAGGGGAAATAATGGATCATTATGAAACAAATAGACCGCTTCCGGAAGGCTTTGAAAAAGGAAGGATAGTTCTCAACAGATATCCGGAATGTGCGTGTATAGAGGTTTATTCCAATTGTTGTAGGGTGGTAAACGAAGATTCTTCTGTCATACATATTCCAAACTACGAAATCTGATAGGTACAAGAAAGCATGGATAAGGAATTATACAAAGAACTTGGGATTAAGAAACAAATAGGGTTAGCCAATATACTGGATGAACTGGAGAATAGACAGTTTCATAGCCTTGAGAAACTACAAAGTTCAAATAATGAAGAAGAAAAAAGGGATCTTGAATCTCTACTGAATAGGATCGAAAAAGAAATTGCAGATATCAAAGATCAGATGAAGAGCTTACAGAGTGGCATCATTCTGGATAATAAATTGGATCTTGTGAAAAACAGCTTATCAAAGGCCAAGATGACTATTGCGTCAGCTCAAAAGAAGAAGGATATCAGCAAAAGAGTAGAACATATCAAACAGAAGGACGCCGAGAAACAAAAAAAGGAGGAAATCGAGAATACTCCGCAGAGCAGTTCTGAAGCAAATGATAATACAAATTCTTCATTAGATAATACCGACAATAGTCAGGAGTTCAAAAAAGCACTGGTGGAATATAAAAATGGCAATCTTACTGCTGCTTATATCGATTTTCATAAATTGGCGGAAAACGGAAACGCAACTGCACAGTATATGATTGCTAACATGTGTCGATACGGAGAGGGGGTTAATCAAAATGATGAGAGAGCAGATTTCTGGATGAAGAAGTCCGCCGATAACGGATATTCATCTGCGCAGTTTAATTACGGAATCATGTTGATAATGGCAGCTAATGGAACGAATAATCTGAAATTGGCTGAAGAAGGCCTTTCTTATCTGGGGATGGCCGCAGATGCAGGAAATACAGACGCTCTCAAAAAATACATTGAAGTGACCAAAGCAGAAGTTGGAGGTCGTCGAGCATACAAGAGAGCAATTAATTATTGTGATGTGATGAAAACAATGTGTTCAGATTCCTATGATTGTGCTCAATACGATGAGTCTAGAATGGTTATGCGTAAACTGTATAAAGGTACCGTAAAATCTGAGATTAAAATGTCTTTTTCTAATGTGTTAGCAATCCTCGGATCATTACTATGTATAGTCGGTATCATATATTTGTTGAGCGGTATGTATCCGCTTCTTTGGGATCATAATGTGTTTTTTAAAATATTGCCGGATGCATCAGATACTCTTGTTATTAGTAAGCTGTGTGAGATTTCATCGGAAATAATGAATAAGAATGCGATTTTCGGTATCGAAGTGAGTATTATCGGATGGTGTTTCATGGAAGCGTCGAGGAATATACGCAGAAAGAAATTTATGGGTGTGATGAATGGCGCCGCCGTGCTATCATGCGCTATTCTTGTAGTTCTTCACGTTTTTGTATCTATTCAGCAAGGAAGAGAAATGGAATTTTTGATCAATTGGTTTAGCGTTATTCTGATAATCTGGGGAATATCAGCAACTGTTGGTGCAGTATTGGGAAACATAATCAAAAAGCTTTTTAAGCTTAACATCCGATAATCATGTCCATTGGTTTGGTCTATTTGACAGTTGATTTTTGCTTAGAAAGAAAAATACAGGATCGCGCGATTCCCGCGGCGCCCAAAGGCAGTCGGTCGCCGCAGGCTGGGGTAGGTGTTTGCGCAATCCTGTATCGGTACAACGAATATTCGGTGTACTTCATGACCTTTTGTCAGGTCTGTATGTCAGCCAACAAGATTTCTCTTGATCTTCTTGGTTGAACTCTTGATAAATGGCTGGTCTCTCAGGATGAGTTTTGTGATCATCCTGTAGGAGGGCTGTCCCTGATTGTAGAGATCCAGCAGTTTCTGAAGACTTTCTCTCACCTGTTCCGGGAGAAGGTCTTCTTTTTGTGCTGTCTCTTCGTTTGGATAGATGTGAGCGGCAAGTCCGTTTTTCTCACCTGTAATAACAATCTCAGAGATCATGGGTTCCAGAGCAAACTGGTTCTCGATTTCCTCCGGAGAGATGTTCTCACCGTTGGAGGAGATGATCAGGTTTTTGACTCTTCCGGTGATGCTCAGGTAGCCGTCTTCGTCGATGGCGCCCAGATCACCGGTTCGAAGCCAGCCGTCTTCGGTGATGGCCTGACTGGTCTCCTCAGGCATCTGATAATAGCCCTTCATGATACTGGTACTCTTGACCCAGATTTCTCCGTCCACGATTTTCAGCTGTGCATTGCGGATCGGACGTCCAACGGTGCCCGGTCGGTTGTCCTCCTCCGTGATACCGTTCATGGTGATGACCGGAGAACACTCGGACATTCCGTAGCCCTCGGAGATCAGTATGCCGTAGTTGCGGAAGAAATCTACGTAATAAGGATCCAGGTGTGCGCCGCCGGAGAAGATGCACTTCAGATTTTTTCCGAAGACATTCTCGCGGATCACTGCTTTCGGCACTTCATCGGAAAAAGCAGAGAGCTTCTGAGCAATGGTCTCCAACATCAGCGGCACCATCAGCATGTAATCCGGCTGGAAGATTCCCATGTTCCGCACCATGTGCATCAGAGAGTCGTTGATGCAGATGCAGGAACCGTAGTAGAAGCCGGTGAGCCAGTCGCTGGTCAGGCAGTAGGCGTGATGAATGGGAAGGACGCTGAGGAGAACGATGCCCGGCTCGAAGGATACCGGCAGGCTGGCAACGTTCTCTGCCAGGTTACGGTGGGTCAGCATGACACCCTTGCTGATGCCGGTGGTTCCCGAGGTGAAGATCATGGTGCAGACTTCGTCGCTGCAGTCATGTACGGGAAACTCTGTGACATCGTTTAGAGATCCATTTCCGGATAGATTCACAGTCGCAGGTTCAACAGACGCTCCGGTGGCATTGTCGTTTCCGGTGTTTGCGCTTATCTCACTTATGAGCGAGGGCGTTGTCTCTTCTCTTCCCAGTGTAAAGACGCTTCTCACCTTCGGACAGTTTATCCAGATGGAGTCGGAGAGACCTTCCATGGCCGGTGCCAGGAAGACGGCCTCTGCATCCGAGCGGTTGATCAGTTCTGTCAGTTCTCCCTCCGGAAGTGCTATATCCAGAGGAATGGCCAGATGGCCGCCGCAGGTGAGAGCAAGGTATGTGGTGATCCATCCATAGGACGCTTCGCCGATGATCACGACTCTGCTTCTGACAAATCCTTTTTCGCTCAGAAAGCCGGCGATGTTCCGGCTGTCATTCCAGAGATCCTCATATGTCTTTTCAAATATATTCTTTCCTTTTTTCCACTTTACGGCGGTAAGTGCCGCAAAGTTTTCATGCGCGTGTTCGAGAATTGCGCTGATTGTATCTGTCATAAAAACTCCCCCTATGATTTAGTATGGATTGATTCCGTAAGGTCTGGTGGTGCGAGCCTTCGGTATAAGCGGAGTGTGATTCGCCTGTCTCATTTTCGTCTTATGCCAGCATCTCTGCCAGCAGATCCGAAGCCTGTCCCACGGTGGTGATCTTCAGCGCTTTTTCCTCATCAGCCTCCACGTCAAATTCATCCTCGACATCTCCCAGAAAAGACATGAACGCGAGAGAGGAGAAGCCCAGGTCTTCACGGAATCGCATCTCCGGAGTGATTTTTGTTACGGCTGCGTCTGCATACTGTCTGATGAGTTCCATTAATTTCGATTCATATTTTTTCATCCTTCAAATCCTCCTCGTATACGTAAGTGTTTTTCTCTGAAAAAAGCTATTCGTCCTGCTGTATTCCCCTCAGGAGTAAAAACCTGGGGGAGCCGATGTCGGCTTTTGGACGTGATTCTCTGATTTATACATATCTCATGACGTCTCCAACGGTCATATCCGGCTGTGCCATCCCCTTGAAGAGGATCCGCATCAGATAGTAATAGAGCAGTTCCATGTCGTGATCGGTCAGGTGAGCCGTCTGATAATGGAAGGAAAAATGCATGCCGCCGTCCGGCCGGTGGGTCACGGTGAGATAACACTTCTTGGTGTTGATGCCGTTTGTGTACCAGTTACTCCAGATCGGAATGTTCTGCAGATGTTCGTTGTCCATCTTCACCGGTGTGGGCTGGTAGGTCAGATACAGGCTCTCATAGGTGGTGTTGTCCGGTGTGTGGAAACGCTCCTTCATCATCTTCGAGAGCTTCTGAGGATCATAGTTTGCATGCAGGTACACATGGTTCTGCACGTCCTGTACCTCGTAGAGGGCATCGAGGAATTCGGTGTCCGGGCTGATGATGGTCCGGCACGGGAAGGATACGGTTCTGGTTCCGCCGGAAGTCCATTCCTCGTGCGTGGAGCGGCGGGAGATAAAGTTTCTCACCGTGATATCTTCCTGGCCTCCGTTGACTTTGGAGAGGTAGGTGCGAAGACCAAGAAGAAGCATATTGGTCATGCTCACCTGATGTTGCAGACAAAAATTCGTGATGTCCTTTGCGGATTCCGCATCAAGGTCGAAATCTTTGACCCCGACCTCTGCGTCATTGAGCTCGATATCCGCTGCCCGAAGGGTTTTATCATCGTGCTTCTTGCGGGATTCTCGAAGGGTATCGAAGCCGGTGAGATCCGCGTACAGTGGCTCGCCGTGTTTGTCGAAGGTTTCCTTCCAATAGTTCTCATCTCTTTCGCAGCGTTTGCTGTTGGTCTCTCTCTTCAGATCTTTCTCAAGCATGGCCTTGAAGGAAGAAAGATCCTCCGGCATGGGCGCGCCGAATTTGAAATGGGTGTAAAGCTGCATCAGGTCACTGATGAGAGTGATCATTCCACAGGAGTCAGCGATTCGGTGATCGAGATGAACGTAAAGTCCGTTGTATCCCTCCGGAAGCCTCAGCAACGTGATCTCACAGGTCGGCACATCGTGCTCTTCGAAGAGTTCGAAAGCCCACTGCTGCATCAGATCATCTGCTTCTTTTACTGTCATAGCCGAGAGATCCCGAAAGGGGATCTCCGGTGTCATGCCAGAGAGGATGTACTGGTGTACATTTCCGTCCTTGTCCGGCTTTGTAAATCTTGTCCGGAGACATTCGTTCCGGTCGAATTCCAGCCGGACACATTTTTTCAAAACTTCAAAATCCAATTCTGCCTGCAGTGCGCAGACAGCACTTACATTGATACATTGCATCGTTCCGAGCTGGCGGATCGGCAGGTGATGAACCATCTGGGCCGGTGTCAGCGGATACAGTTTTTCCATTTGATTTCCCCCATGCATTTGCTGTCACATCTCAATAGAAAAATGCCTGTACTTCGATGTGTCAATTTATTGAACTATTGTTGTTGTCACGCAAAGGCTACCATGAATTCAGAATGATTTCTATATCTCGAAGTAGATAACGGACAATTGCAGGAAGATTGACTGTTTACTGAAAAAAATCCGATCGGAGGGAAGGTGCATCTGTTCTGCACATGTAGTATTATGGAAGTTAACGGATACCCGTCCTGGGTTAGCCTATGATGACGATGGGGATTTTCGTATGAAAAAAGAACATCTTATTTGGAACAATCGCGGTCTGTCTGTTAATATCCGCGTGCCGGGTGCCCGCAAACAGAACATATACAACAGACGCGCTTGCCCGGATGTGTGGATTTAAAAAAACGTTCAGGAGACGGAAATGAAACTAGGAATTATCGGAACTGGAAAAATTGTCGTTGAAGCGCTCGGTGCGATGGAACCGCTTCATGAGATCAAACGCAATGCCATCTTCGCCAGGCCCCACAGCAGGGCGAAGGGAGAAGCGCTTGCCGCGCAGTATGCCATTCCCGGGGTCTATACGGATTATGAGAAGCTGCTTGCCGAGGCGGATATCGATACTGTGTATATCGGGCTCATCAACAGCGTGCATTATTCTTATGCAAGGAAGGCCCTTGAGCATGATAAAAACGTAATTCTTGAAAAGCCCTTTACAGGAACTTATGAGGAGGCGCAGGAACTTTTCGATTTGGGTCGAGAGAAGGGCCTGTTTGTTTTCGAGGCGATCACTGTCCTCCACAGCGATGTGATTGAGAAAATGAGAGCCTGTCTTCCGAAGATCGGAAAAATACGAATGATGCTGGCGAACTATTCGCAGTACTCAAGCCGTTACGACCGCTATCTTTCGGGGGAGGTTGATCCCTCTTTCGATTTGAAAAAAATGGGCGGGGCACTTCGGGATATCAACGTATACAATCTGCACTACGCTGTGGATTTGTTCGGGGAGCCGCTGAAATCGCAGTATTTTCCAAACACCGGTTTTAATGGTGTTGATACTTCGGGAACGATGATTTTGGAATATGACGGTTTCTCTGCGGTCTGTACCGGTGCAAAAGACTCGGACAGTCCCTGCTTTGTCCAGATTCAGGGTGAGAAGGGATATATGCGCATAGACGGCAAACCCAACGCGGCATCCAACCTGACCATCGTAATTACGGAGGAAGGGGAGCCGGTTCCGGATGCCTCCGGTGCCATGGTGCGGCCTTCAAAAAAAGAGGAATTTACCGCTGAACCGGTATATCACCGGCTGACCGGGGAGTTTAAGGATTTCGCGCGGATCATCGATCGGAAAGACTATGCAAAGGCAGAGCAGTATGCGTCGGAAACACTGGGCGTGATGAAAATTATTGAGTGTATATAAGGAAATAGGGAAATGAGTATAGACAGAAACCATGTGACAGAAGTTTTTAAGAATTACACAGCAGCTTATGATCTCTCCGACCCGAAGGTTCTCCTGAAGGTTGAACATACCTATCGGGTGGCGGAGTTCTGCGACCGGATCGCGGGAAGTCTTTCGCTTTCGGAAGAGGATACTGATTTTGCCTGGCTGTCCGGAATACTTCACGATATCGGCCGTTTTGAGCAGCTCCGCAGATATCACACTTTTATGGACAAGCATTCGGTGAATCATGCGGAACTCAGCGCGGATCTTCTCTTTCGGGATCTGCTCATCCGCCGATTTGCTGAAGCGGGGGGTATCGACGAAGGTATGATGGAAAAGGTGATTCGTTATCACAATGTCTATGCGCTGCCGGAGAATCTCAGTGACCGTGAGCGCATGTTCTGTGATATCCTTCGCGACGCCGACAAGGTGGATATTCTTCGTGTCAATTGCGAGACACCCCGGACGGAAATCTACGATCTGCCTGAGGACGCGTTTACGAATTCGAAGATCACAGAGGCAGTGTACAGCGACATCATGAATGAGAGGAATGTCGACCGCAGAAATTCCAGTACAGGGATTGACTATATCCTCGGGCACATCGGCTTTGTATACGGTCTGGTATTTCCGGAGAGTTTCCGCATGGTGGAAGAGCAGGGGTATCTGGAAGAATTGCTTTCCTTCCGCAGCCGTCAGCCGGAAACCGCTCGCAAGATGGGTCTCATTCGCCGGAAAGTTGAGGGATATGTGCAGGGGAATCTGTAGGACGTATAAAAAATGAAAAAGATTGAGGTATTTTGACCGGAGAAACATATGATGTTATAATGATCAACGCCATCTGAGGCAACGATCGGATGGTACGATCCAGGTATCGACGAATATAAAAACTTGAAAGCTTGGGGGAATAGTCAGATGAGAAAATTAAAAAAATATCTTTGGTTTACGCCCCTTGCGCTGGATTATTATTTTATCATTATTTGGGTTTGCATGGAGCAAACTACCTCCAGCGAATGGTGGTTTGAGGTGTTTTTTTACTCGTGGCAGATGTTTCAGGTAGTCGTATATTTTATTGCGTTGTATAGACTTGTTAAGAGTGATGAATACGATGCTCGAAGTGCGGCGAAAGTTGCAGTATATGTTAAGCTACCTCAGATTCTTCCAGTAGTGCTACTGGCAGTTTTTTCGATCCTGTGTTTAATTGTTCCTGCGGTCGGAATTTTTATGTCGATCGCGCTTTGGACCAGGCTGATCTTTACGTTCATCGCTACGTCTATCGTTGTAATGGTGGCCTGTATCAAGATGGCAAAAACAAGAACGTTTTCATCGGGGATAGCGGTTGTTTTTAGTATATTATCTTTTATTCCGGTTCTGGAATATATCGTGCCGTTAATTCTTCTCGGCGTGTCAAAGCGTAACAGGAAGCCACCGGTATCGGGCATGTACGGTCAGAATGGGGCGATGAAGTATAGAACCGCACCGAACATGTACGGCCAGAACATGCTGCCGCAGAACGGAGCTGCACCCAATATGTACGGCCAGAACATGCTGCCGCAGTACGGCTCTGCACCGAACACGTATGGACAGAATGCGCCGATGCAGTATGGCTCTGCACCGGACATGTATGGACAGAATCCGCCGATGCAGTACGGCCCTGCACCGAACATGTACGGACAGAATGCGCCGATGCAGTATGGCTCTGCACCGAACATGTACGGACAGAATCCGCCGATGCAGTACGGTCCTGCACCGAACATGTATGGACAGAATCCGCCGATGCAGTATGACCCCACAACGGATATGTCCGGACAGAATATAGTTGTGCAGGAAGAACCCTCGCAGGATATGATTTAAAAAGAAACAATATACAAAATGAACGGCGATGCGTCGTTCAAAGAAGAGGTACGAAATGGCATTTAAGTCTGTAAATGAAATTGAAAAGTTTGACTACAAGGATTGTGAGATCACATCCTGTGTACTGGATGAAAATGAGATCCGCATGGAGCTGAAGGCGCTGATCATCGCTCCGGAGAACTCTCAGAACGAGAGATCCCAGAGAAGCTACGCCGATACGGTGCGACTTGCGCTGAAAGATGCGATTCTCGAGAAAGGCATCAAAGAGGGCTTCAAGTACTATGACGCGGACGGGAATCTGAAGGAGACGGTTCCGGAGAAGATCCTCTCCGAACAGGAATTGAAGACTTTCAAATTTATCGCGGAGACTTCCTATCTCTACGATTTTCAGAAGATCAATGAGGCAGAGGGACGCTTCCGGTATGCTCTGGGCATTGAGAGAAAACCGGAGAATCCGCAGGATCTTGCAGAAATCACGGACACTTACCAACTTAGAGTTTCCTTCACAGAGGCGGAATTCTGCTGGGACAGATACATGAGCAAGGCCGAGTAAGTGCAAAGCTTACCATAAACAATACGGAGGTTATGGAGAGGGGGATTTACAAATGAAAAGGAGAAAAAATGCGGCGCTTGCGGCAATTCTGGTCGCGGCGCTGACTTGCATTTCAGCGCCGGCTGTCTCTGCGCAGGTGACGGATGCAACTGGATGTATTGTATCAAAGATCCATGTTCAAACGGCAGCTGCCTCATCGGAGGTGCGTGCCGCTAAAGCTGCGGGGCAGACGGTTCATAAAACCCCTGTCCGGGTGCTTTGCGTTGGAGATTCGATTACGGACGGTTACATCAATCAGGACAACGGTTATAGGAAATACTTCTGTTATTATATGCAGCAAAACGGCATTGCAGTTGACATGGTAGGCCCGAAGAGTAACTGGACGGACGAGACTACCTACAACTGGAACGGAAAGGTGATCACCTATGATCCGGCCAATGCGGGGTATTCCGGCTATGCGATCATGAAGTATCCGGGCAGAGAGGGAATCTACGAGACGATCTTTGATCAGACTTACTACTCGGGGAATAAAAGCGGAGATATGATCACGGCCTATGATCCGGATGTCATCCTTCTGCAGATCGGAACGAATGATCTGCTCGATGCCCGCTTCGACAAAATCCCGAACGGTACGGATGTCACCGCTGATTTCTCCATGCCGGAGAGGCTGGAGAAGCTTGTGGATGCCATCCTTTCGAAGATGAACAAAGATGCGGTTCTCTTCGTGTCCACGGTTCCGGATATTGATGTCGAGGAAAAGACGGAATGGCTTCTCTCCTATGGCTGGCTCTGGAACGTTCCGACAACCGGCGACCTGAACGCTTTGAAGGAAAAAGTGCAGGACAATATCGACCGTTATAACGAGAACGTTGAAAAGCTTGTGGAGAAGAAACAGAAGGCAGGTTTCCGCATTCGACGCGGTGACGTACACAGCTGCATCGATCTTCATGGCGGAGACCTCTATGACGGTGTTCATCCCAGTGAGCAGGGCTATACGAAGATGGGAGAGGACTGGGCGAAGAGAGTGACCTCTTTCGAGACAGATCCGTCAGGAACTCCAACAACGACACCAGCGGTTCCGACAGTGAACCCCACGAAAATGCCCACCGTCGCACCGACGGCAACACAAAAACCGACATCGACGCCGAAGCCAACATCGACGACAAAACCGACTTCCGCCCCGACGCCTACCGAAGCGCCGGAGCCGACTCAGAAACCGGTACCGACAAAGAACCCTTCCGGACGCGTGCTCTACCGTGATTTGAAGCTGGACGGAACAATTACCCTTGGAAAATTCCTCCATTGGGAGAAATAATTATGCGATTCTGCACGCGCGTTTTTTCGTCCGCCATGCTCCCCTTAGGAATGAGGAGAGTGTGGCGGACTTTGTGTTTCTTAACTTTCTGTGATCATCGCATGCCACTCCTGCAGTGAGTGGATCTGGCGGGTGTCATGTTTGTTGACGAAACCGATGCCTTCTGCAGCTGCTTTTGCGGCAGTGATGGTCGTGATGTACGGGATGCGGTATTTGACGGCGCTTTTTCTGAGGTAGCTGTCGTCGTTCACGGCATCTTTGCCGATCGGAGAGTTGATGATCAGGCTGATCTCTCCGTTGGTCATGGCATCCAGGAGATTCGGACGTCCTTCGTAGAGTTTCAGGACTTTTTCGGCAGGGATGCCTGCTTCTGTAATGGCTTCGTAGGTGCGTCCTGTTGCCAGAATCTTGAAGCCGTCTTCGTGGAAGAGTTTTGCGATTTCTGCTGCCTCCGGGCGGTCTTTGTCATTGACGGAGATCAGTACGCTACCCTTCCTGGGAAGCTCGGATTTCGCGCCTTCCTGTGCCTTGACGAAGGCTTCTCCGGTGGACTCTGCCATACCGAGAACTTCTCCGGTGGAGCGCATCTCCGGTCCGAGTACGGGGTCAACTTCCTGGAACATATTGAAGGGGAAGACTGCCTCTTTTACGCCGTAGTACGGAATGACGCGGTTGCTGTTCTGCAGTTTTTCAACCGGTGAGGTGCGGCCGGTGAGTTCGCCGGTGATGATATCTGTGGCGATGGGAACCATCTGGATTCCGGCAACTTTGGATACCAGCGGTACAGTTCTGGAAGCACGCGGATTGGCCTCGATGACGAAGACTTTTCCGCTTTCGATGGCGTACTGCATGTTCATGAGACCCACGACATGCATCTCCTCTGCGATCTTTCTGGTGTATTCTCTGATCGTCTCCAGATTCTCTTCCGGTATGTGTTTCGACGGAATGATGCAGGCACTGTCTCCGGAGTGGATGCCGGCCAGCTCAATGTGTTCCATGACTGCGGGAACAAAAGCATGGGTACCGTCCGCGATGGCGTCGGCCTCACATTCCATGGCGTGATTCAGGAAGCGGTCAATGAGGATCGGACGGTCCGGTGTGACGCCGATGGCTGCTTTCATGTAATCAGCCATGCTCTCGTCGTCGTAAACCACTTCCATTCCACGGCCTCCGAGTACGAAGGAAGGACGAACCATAACCGGATAGCCGATCTTGTGAGCGGTCTCAATGGCTTCTTCGACGCTGACGGCCATGCCTGCCTCCGGCATAGGAATGCCGAGTTTATCCATCATAGCGCGGAAGTGATCTCTGTCTTCTGCCAGGTCAATGACTTCCGGTGTGGTACCAAGGATTTTTACTCCGTTTTTCTTAAGGCTGGCTGCGAGATTCAGCGGCGTCTGACCGCCGAACTGGGCGATCACACCCACCGGTTTCTCCTTCTTGTAGATGGAGAGGACGTCCTCCAGGGTGAGGGGCTCGAAGTAGAGCTTGTCGGAGGTGTCGTAATCAGTGGACACGGTCTCCGGATTGCAGTTTACGATGATGGACTCAAAGCCAAGTTTTTTCAGAGAAAGGGCAGCGTGTACACAGCAGTAGTCAAACTCAATACCCTGACCGATTCTGTTGGGACCTCCGCCAAGGATCATAACCTTCGGCTTGCCGCCCTCTTTGATCGGGTTGTTGTCCGGTGCATTGTAGGTAGAGTAGTAGTAGGCGCTGTCTTCTGTACCGCTGACATGTACAGCGTCCCAGGTTTCCTCGATGCCGAGGCTGATTCTCTTCTCACGAACCTCGTCCTCGGAAATCTCAAGAATCTGCGCCAGGTATTTGTCCGAGAAACCGTCCTTTTTCGCGCGGATCAGCGCTTCATCCGAAGGAAGAGATCCCTTGTTCTTCAGTAGTTCTTCCTCTTCCTCAACCAGCTCTTTCATCTGCTGTACGAAGTAGCTCTTGACTTTGGTGAGCTCGAAAATCTCATCCACAGTGGCACCTTTTCGGAGTGCCTCATACATCATGAAGTGACGCTCGGAAGAAGGTGTGGTCAGAAGTTTTAAGAGCTGCTCTTTGGAGAACTCATTAAAATTCTTTACAAAACCGAGGCCGAAGCGATCTTTCTCCAGGGAACGGATGGCTTTCTGGAGGGCTTCTTTATAATTTTTACCGATACTCATGACCTCGCCGACCGCGCGCATCTGCGTGCCGAGTTTGTCCTCTACACCTTTGAATTTCTCAAAAGCCCAGCGTGAGAATTTGACTACCACATAGTCGCCGTCCGGTTTGTATTTATCCAGGGTGCCGTACTTTCCGCAGGGAAGATCTGCCAGTGTAAGGCCGGAAGCGAGCTTCGCGGAAACAAGGGCGATGGGGAAACCCGTAGCCTTGGAAGCGAGAGCGGAGGATCTGGAAGTTCGCGGGTTGATCTCGATGACAACCACACGGTCGGTAACCGGGTCATGGGCGAACTGAACGTTTGTACCGCCGATGACGCCGATGTGTTCAACGATGCGGTAGGCCTGTTCCTGGAGTTTCGCCTGCAGTTCCTCGCTGATGGTAAGCATGGGCGCTACGCAGAAGGAATCTCCTGTGTGCACGCCGACCGGATCGACATTCTCGATGAAGCAGACCGTGATCATATTGTTGTCTTTGTCGCGGACAACCTCCAGCTCCAGCTCCTCCCAGCCAAGAATCGACTCCTCGATGAGAACCTGGTTGATCAGGGACGCCTGCAGACCGCGGGATGCGACTGTCTGCAGTTCCTCGCGGTTGTATACGAGTCCGCCGCCGGCACCACCCATGGTGTAGGCCGGACGAACAACCACCGGGTATCCGAGTTTGTCTGCGTATTTGACAGCTTCCTCTACACTGTATGCCTCGTGGCTTCTGGGCATATCGATGTGGAGTTTGTTCATGGTCTCCTTGAACTCGATTCTGTCCTCGCCGCGTTCGATGGCATCCACCTGAACACCGATAACCTGCACGTTGTATTTGTCGAGGACGCCCGCCTTGTAAAGCTCGGAGCAGAGGTTCAGGCCGGACTGTCCGCCAAGGTTGGGAAGCAGGGCATCCGGTCTTTCTTTCGCGATGATCTCTTCCAGCCTGTTTACATTGAGGGGCTCAATATATGTGATATCTGCCATCTCCGGGTCGGTCATAATGGTGGCCGGGTTGGAATTCACCAGAACAATTTCATAGCCGAGGCTTCGAAGAGCCTTGCAGGCCTGTGTTCCGGAATAATCAAATTCGCACGCCTGTCCGATAATGATCGGACCTGATCCGATGATCAGAATTTTGTGTATGTCAGTTCTCTGAGACATGGGTTCCTCCTGGTTAAAAATAAGTAGTTTTTG
>JAIKXQ010000062.1 GCA_024684035.1 Eubacterium sp.
TCCAACAACCCGGATTTCTATGAGTATGAGATCTCTCAGGGTGCGGTCGGAGTCTATAAGAACTCTGACGGCAGCTACAGCACCACTGTTACCGTAAATGGTAGCGAAGTGGAGCTTTCCGACGGTCTCTGGGGCTGCATGGCTTACAGTGCTATTACCTCCCTTGCTGAAGCGGATATGACCCTTGCCTTCGAGTATTACCTGAACCCGGACTACAGCTTCAACACGGATTTCCAGAAACAGCTTGCGGAGTATCTCGCAGCTGAGTACATGGAGTACATCAATGCACAGGACCTTTCTGTCGATGAGGCAAAGGTCGGTTTCGACCTGAATGACGACGGAGATACCTCTGATACCGTCGCGCTCACGATTGAATATGATGAAAATGGTCATACCGAAACGAACGGCTATTACGGTACTTATCTTGACCTGTATCTCGCTGAGTTTGAGCAGAGCCTGCAGGATTATATCGACCGTCTTGCTTATGCGGAAGACTGGACCTGGTTTAACGAAAGCGGCACAGCTCTCTCTGACAGCGAAGTTGCCGCTATGACAGATGCGGACCGTGCGGAAGCGTTCATCAATGGCTGGTATGTCAAGGGCAGTACCGGAAGCAGTTCCGGCGGTATGGAAGGCGGACCTGGTGGTGACAGCGCTGGTGGTCCCCCGGATATGAGCGGCGACAGCGCAGGCGGTCCTCCTGATATGAGCGGTGACAGTGCGGGCGGCCCTCCGGATTCAGGCAGCGGAAGCTCAGGGGAAGTCGGAACACCTGACTCTGGAACGACGCAGTCTGCGGGCAGTACTACAGATTCCGCGAATTATTCTTCCTTCGCTGAGATGCTGGCTGCTTATCAGGCAGATATTGCCGAGATTCTGGCCGGTGACGAATATGGAAACAACATCGTTGATCTCTATAACCCGCTGAACAATATCGGCGCGGAAGGTACCAATAACCCCACCTGGGCAAGGATCCTGATGGGCGCTTCCGAAGGCGATATCTCCATGATGAACTCCCTGAATCTGCAGATCGCCTGGCTGAACGCCGGAACCGAAGCAGAGATCGAATGGCAGTGGAACGGCGGCCATGTCCCGTCCGAGATCTTCGGAGATTCTCTGGCGCTTTATGTGGATACCATGTATGGCGAGTATGTGGACGGCGCTGTAAAGATCACCAAGGCTTCCGCAAGCGGACAGGCTACGAATGGGGAGGGCACGGAGCCTTCCGGAACCGATCTTTCCAGCTGGGTAAGCTTCGACAGCACAGACGGCACCAGCATGACGCTCGCCGGAGCAGCGGCATACCGTACTTCCGGCGCAGCGAAGGCTATGCCTGGTTTCGACGTGATGGACTATGGTCAGGAAGACTACGTCTTCGGCAGCAGCACCGCTGATGCACGCCACTGGGATACTTACGTTCTGAAAGTATTTGAGGAGTATGCCGACACCCTCGCAGAGCTGTTCAATTAACAACTGAATTCAAGTCTCGCTCGCGAGACTTGGCGCGAGATTTGCGTCAGCGTAGCTGACATATTTCATATGCAAATCTCTGCGCATCCTCGCGGAGCGTTTATCTCAGTCGGAGATTGTACCCCCGACTGAGATAAAAAACATGCAGCTTCAATGTTACTTAAAGGAACCACAGTTATGATGTACTCACAAACCGGGAGCGTGCACGCCCGGCGCGTAATGAAACAAGGATCCTGATCTGAGACAGGGTTCGCCACCAACAAAAAACTTGTAAAGGAGAATTCAGCCATGAAAAAAATAATCGTTATAGCAGTTGTAGCTGCCCTGGCGCAGAGTCTTGGTGTGGTAGCCTATGCAGCAAATAACAACCGAACTTCGCAACCAGAAACCACGCAGAGTGAGCAATCCTCCGCAAAAGCATCCCGGAAGGATGGTGAAAAAACTTCCGATCTGCCTGAGAAGAACGGTCAGCCGCCCCAGATGAACGCAGAAAAGCCTTCCGGTCATCCGGATATGATCGACTTTGACGCAATGGTGAAAAAAGGTGTCATTTCCCAGGAAACCTGCGATAAGATCAAGGCTTACATGGAAGAGCATAGGCCTTCCAATCTGCCGGAAAAGAACGGCCAGTCTCCTCAGACGGATGGTCAGGCTCCGGAGATGGGCGGTCAGCCGCCACAGACAGATGGTGAAAAACCTTCCGACCTCCCTGAGAAGAACGGCCAGCCTCCTCAGATGAATGGCCAGGTTCCGGAGAAGAACGGTCAGCCGTCCCAGACAGATGGTGAAAAACCTTCCGACCTTCCGGAAATGAACAGAAAACACCCTGCCAATGGCGGCCTTCTGAATGATCTGTTGAGCAACGGCATTATTACTCAGACTGAGTATGATGCTTTAAGTGAAGCGATTGAAGAGTAAATGCATAGTAACCTATTGGGCCGGGAAAGCGAAAAGCTTTCCCGGTTTTTTCCATGTTGCCCCAAAAAAAGATATATATATGAATCTTATAAGGCGTATATGAAGTTCCGTAATAAGAAAACGAAGTAGAATATTGAAGGATATCATGAGGTGTGGCAAAATAAATTCACTAATATGAATGTAATGGTCCTAGGGGACGGGGTTAGTGGACCATTAAGAAGCGATGGGGGAGCAAACGATGCATTTTGTTGATGCCAAAGGGATACTTAATGGAAACAGTAGCCACTATGGAATGAATATATACAGGGGATGTTCCCATGGATGTATTTATTGCGATAGTAGGAGTAGATGTTATCAGTTTGATCATATATTTGAGGACATAGAGGTAAAACGCAATGCACCAGAGCTTTTGGAGCAGGCACTAAAATCCAAAAAGAAAAAGTGTATGATAGGAACCGGCTCTATGTCTGATCCTTATATGCATTGTGAGGAACAGCTACAGCTTACAAGGCGCTGCCTGGAGATTATTCGTAAATACGAATTCGGAGTGACAATGATTACAAAATCAGACCGAATTCTTCGTGATATAGATCTTTTAGATGAGATTAATCGTTCTACAAAGTGTGTGGTGCAGATGACACTCACAACCTATGATGATGAGTTGTGCAAAATAATAGAGCCTAATGTCTGCAACACAAAACGACGCATAGAAGTTTTAGAAGAAATGCAAAAGCGGGGGATTCCAACTGTAGTTTGGATTACACCAATTCTTCCTTTTATAAATGACACCGAGGAAAATATTACTTCAATTTTAAATGAGTGTGCCCGTGTCGGAGTTAAGGGAATAATTGATTTTGGAATGGGACTAACCCTTAGAGAAGGCGATAGAGAATATTATTATCAGGCTCTTGATAAGTATTTTCCAGGCTTGAAGGAGAAATATATCGAAACCTATGGGAATGCCTACGAATTGCCAAGTCCTAACGCAAGAGAATTAAGAAATATACTTAAAAAGATATGTAAGGAAAATGGTATGTTATCAACTCCGGAGGAATGCTTTTCTTACATGAATGAATTGCCAGAGAAGTATTCTCAGCTGAGTATATTTGATTTGTAGACTAGATGCTATTTTCTATGAATTATAATTAGGGGATTTATAAATAATTAAGAGATATAAATATGAAAATGAAGTGCGACTATTGCGGTCAGATGGTTATCAATTTGAAGATTCTTTCTGGTATGATTCAGGAAGCGATGACGACGATAGCGATTGGGATAGTGACAGCTCTTGGGATTCTGATTGGGATGACTGGGATTCAGGAGGTACAGACTGGGGTTCAGATTGGTAAATATTTATAACTGCAAATGGTAACGGCTTTGATGCATTTATGATAC
Source organism: Eubacterium sp. (assembly GCA_024684035.1). Lineage (GTDB taxonomy): Bacteria > Bacillota > Clostridia > Lachnospirales > Lachnospiraceae > Bilifractor. Next base: position 3,784 of record JAIKXQ010000062.1, read on the forward strand.
ATTTATAGAGTAGGATTATTGTTGAATGATAGATTCTTTGGGAGAATTGCTATGATTAACATACTAATTGTAGATGATGAAAAACCTATCGCGGA
>JAIKXQ010000068.1 GCA_024684035.1 Eubacterium sp.
CGGAATGAACCCTCCCGGCGGATCCATCCCTGTCTACGTATCCCAGGGACCGGACGCAAGGGTTGAGCCCTACTATGCCGGCACGGAGGAAGAGGTGCTCGGCAAGCTTCTCAAGAGAGAGTTGGAAAAGATCGGCTACAAAGGGGAGGAAATTGCTCCCATCCGAAAGAAAAAGATGGTTCTCACAGCCATTTTTGCAGTGATTACGGCGATCTGGGTGATCCTGACAAAATTTCGGGCCGGCGGCTTCTTTACGTTTCTCGAGATCGTTGCCCTGATCCTGTATTTCATTTTTCTTCATTCCTATGACACGATGGATTACGTGGAGAAAGAGGTGAAGGCCCGGCCGGATGATGATATTTCCAATATCGTGGCGGGACTTGTGGCAGGAAGTCTGGCGACAGAAGAGAGATTTGACAGCAAGGGAAGACCGGTAAAGGCGAACCGCTTCGACAAGTGGGTTCGCCTGGCGGTGATTCTTGCAGGCCTTTTGCTTCCCCGGTTTTTGTTTATCACACCACACATCATGTATGAGAAGGCGGAGGGAGGACGTTCTTACCACGTCCGCTTCTACACTGCGGGCTGGATCGACGACAAAAAAGTGGAGATCCCGTCCACGCACAAGGGCAAGCCGGTCACCGGCATGCGTGGAAATGTCTTTGAGGGACTGGAACTTAAGGAAATCATTCTTCCGGATACCATGGAGACCATCCGTGGACACGCCTTTGAGGGAGTGACGGGACTGACGAACATCGACCTGCCGGAGAACCTGATGTATATTGGAGGAGGTGCCTTCAAGGACTGCACTTCCTTAAAAGAGATTGTTCTTCCGGATACATTGACGGACGTGGGGGGAGAGACTTTTTCCGGCTGCAAGTCTCTGGAGAGCGTTGTCCTCCCTTCAGAGATCACAGAAATTCACGGAAATACCTTCGAGAATTGTTCAAGTCTCAAGGCTATCGAGATTCCGGAGGGTGTGACAAGAATCGGCGGACATGCCTTTTACGGCTGCAAAAAACTGGCGGATGTTTCCGTTCCATCCACTGTGAGAGAGATCGGAAGTTCCGCATTCCGTATGTGCAGCAGTCTGGAGACGATTGAGCTTCCCAACGGCTGTGATGTGAATTACCGGGCATTCAAGGAGAGTCCTACGGAGATCTATTGGTATTAAAGTTGCGTCTGATCCATATTGCAAAGGCACAAAGTATATGAGCGCATACGTCGAGTTATTTTTCGACCGCTATACTAGGAAAAAACAAAAGAATCGAGAAGAATACATGGAAAACACAAAGTATATCCATCTCCTCTACGTGCCCACCATGGCCTGTAATCTCGCCTGCCGGTATTGTTATCTGGAGGATGAGACGAAGGATCACTACCGGGAAATGCCGCCGCTGGATACCCTTCAGTTTGCGGTGGAAAAATTCCGGAACAGCGGGGCAAAGCCCTTCAACATCTCTCTTCACGGCGGAGAGGTGACAACGCTTCCTACGGAAGATTTCCGGCGATTGATCCGTTTTATCTCCGATTACTATGAGGAGAACCGGGAGGAGTTGACGGAAGCAGGATTCCGGGTGGGGAGACCACACATCAAGACCAATCTTTATGATCTGGACCGGCATCTGGATACCATCCGGGACTATGAGGTCTCGATCAGCGGCAGTCTGGATCTCCCCTTATCGCTTCACGAGAGTTACCGGGTGACAAAGGGAGGTGAGGGGACTCTGCAGCGGATCCTTGGGAACATCGAACTGCTCCGGGAACTCCCCGGCAAGAAGAAAGTCTCCGCCACCCTCTTCCGGGAACACTATGAGCACCTGGATGAGATCGTACGGGATATCCGTTATCTCCATGAGAATACACCGCTGGATATGAATGATTTTAATTTTATGATCGGCTTTGACTACAACAGCGGTGGTATGCTGCATCCGATGTCAGGGAAAGAGCAGGTGGACCTCTTCCGGAGGATGCACGAGGAATTCGAGGGCACAGAGCTGCAGGAAGGCTTAAAGGGAGCCTGGTTTAACGAATTCGGACCGGAGTACTGCACCAATTGCGACGACTGCGGGGACAAATTTTTTCTCCTGGAGAAAAACGGAGACATCTACTCTTGTGTCCGTGGACAGAAGCATGAGGAGTTTTATTACGGTAATATCTACCGGGACAGTGTGGAGGATATTTTTGAGACGGCTCACAGCAAAATCATCGCAGCCCACAGAAATCAGGGTTTTTCCGAAGAATGCGGGAAATGCGGCTGGCTCTACCTCTGCAAGACCGGCTGTCCTTTCGTAAAAAACGTCTACCACGACGGTAAGTCCTACACCTGTGAACTTCAGAAAGAATTGTACAAGAGCAGAGGTTATGAATACCGGCCGGATCCGGAGACCATATACTCCTATGTGCGCAATATGCGGCCGGAAGTTATGGAGAAGTATCTCCCCGAGGCACAAGTGCCGGAAGAGGAGGCAGACACCAGTCTCATAAGCATCATCCGGCAGGATCCCAGGCTTGCGGGGATTTATGACAGCCATGCCTTTGTGCTGTGTGTGGATGGCGAGGATCACACGCTGAAGTCCCAGATCCTCAAGCAGGTCCGGGAGTTTGTCTGTCTGGCGGATGGTGTCAGCGTAAAGCTCTACATCCGCAAAGACATCCTTGATCTGGAGAGCCCCTATCCACAGAACAATTCCCTGTATATGATGCTCTTGTCCGGAGACACCATTACCTATGGCGATGAGGGAAGAACCAAGCAGGCACATCTGATGACCCATCAGATCTACAAAGGGGTTCTTGAAAAAATGCCTTCGGACCGCGAGGGATGGTACTGTGTGGAGCTTGGCGGCATCCTCGGAATGTACAAGGTCGTTCTCTCAAAGGAGAATCCAAACAACCTGTTTTTCACGACGGCGGATCTTCGGGACGTCCATTATCAAAAGCAAAAAGCAAATGCCTATTATCACATCCAGGCAATTAATCTGCCCTTCCAGAACATAGAATTCTATTATCTGGATCTGTCAGAGGAGGAAGAAGAATGATCAAACGAAAAGCGACAACCTATCATCAGATTGCGAGGAAACAGAAGTGCTACGCCCTGTCCAAATATTTTCATCTGTCCGACGACGCCCTCACGTTTATCTATGATTTTCTCTCTGAGTCCGATGAGAATCACGTGGAGTGTACAAGGAATCAGATCGCACTGATGCGGGGACCTCAGACGGTGCATTACGTGCAGGCCGCGCCCATCAAGTATGACTTCGACGGAATTTCCATCGACAATGCTACCATGAAAGTCGTGGAACACCGGGTCGTAGGCACATCGTCATCCTCCGGATCCAGCGGCAGATCGTCGAATAACAATAACAATAATAACAACAATAATAATAACAATAATAACAACAACTGACGGAGGATGGCATGATCGTAGAACGTTCCCAGGAGAAGAGGCTCGGGCAGTACAAGGCGGCTATCACCTCCTGTTACATGTCCGATGGAAAGAAATACCTGCGCAGTACGGATCACAGCCGCAACGACAATGTGAGCAGTGCCGTTCTGGTGGAAAAAATCTACTATGTGAACGGAAGACCGGTGAAGAAGATTACCGGTTTCGATCCCCGGATGCAGTACACCTATCTGGCAGCTTCGCCGGAACAGAAGGAAGTTCACTGTCCAAACTGCGGCTACGTGGGCAATGGCAAGGAGATGGCAGAGGGCTGTCCGGCCTGTGGTGCCACCTTCAATGTGGAATACAGTGACAAGGAACTGGGAGCCAAGTATCATTTCGATCAGATCGTCAACGGAAAGGGATACAAGGTCAAGACTCTGCTTGTCGATATGCTGGTCAGTTTCTTTTTGTCCTTCTTTGTGCTCCGGTTCACCGGAAGAACGTTCAATATCTATGACATCGGGAAGGTGATTATCGGAACAGCAGTTCTCACGCTGATTCTCTATTTTTTCTTCTATCAGGTGGATGCCTATATCGTCTCCGGCGCAGCCCGAAGAGAGGCAGAGAAAAAGAACAGGGAGCAGAAAAGGTTCTGGGAGGCGGCCGCCGGTCAGGGAATAGAAAAGAAGGTCTTTTTCAACAATCTGATGTATGAACTCAGGAATCATTATTATGGAGGTGAACCGTCTCTTACCGACGTGATTGATTTCGATGTGGTGGATTTTCTGGATTTCGATATGCTCCAGAGTCCGGCAGCGGGGGGAGAGCATAGAGTTCTCTCGAGATCACAGTCGTCCGGGGGCAAATTCCCTGTACAGCCGGGAGGCGCAGACAGCCGCGGCCTTTCGGCATCACAGACGGCAGCGGGCGGACTCCGCGTTCGGGTGCAGATGCTCCTTCGGGAGATCCGCCTTCGGGACGGGCAGATCACAGAGAAGACAGGGCTGCGCACGGTTGTGCTGGAGAGAAAGCCGGGACCGGTGCGTATCCTGCTGCCTGGAATGAATCTCATCAAGTGCAGGAACTGCGGTGCATCTGTGGATGCCACGGCTCCGTTCTGTTCCTACTGTGGTACGCCCATGCTGCGATATCAGGAGTGGAGTATGGTTTAACAGATATAACAAGGCACTTCAGATGCAGTCTATTCACCAAGAACAATCCTGGCAAGCATCCGCGGAGACTCTTTTTTCTCTCTGTGGATCCATTTCAGAAATACATTCATAATACCTCCGCAGTACTGATACATCTCGTAGACAGAGTTGTCGAAGTACCGGAGGTATTCTTTTTCGAAAAATTCATTGACACAATCCACGACATATTTGTAACAGCCGATACTCTCCAGCTTGAGGATCAGCTTATCGAACTTTGCAAAAAAACGAAAGGTGAAGGCCAGGTGATCGACGGTCCGGAACTGGGAACCGAGCTCACTGTTGCTGGATTCCTGCTTGTAGAGGTAAATGATCTCCATCAGGTAGTCCTTCAGCGCTGCTTCTTTGGATACATAGTACCGGTAGAATGTCATCCTTGAGATACCGGTGAGTTTCGATATGGTGGCAATCTTGATTTCAGAGAGCGGTGTCTTATCCAGAAGTTTCACAATCGCCTCACCGATCCGCATCCTTGTGATCCTGTTGCGGGCGGTCTTCTTCACATCTGTTATCGTAAGATCCATGTATTTTCTCCCTTATGTTTTGTTTTTATCGGAAAGAAATTCCTTGTATGTTGTACATCGGCAGGCCGTATTCAGACTGAAATAAATCGGAGTCCCGGCATGGCAACGATATGGGAAAATTGTTTACAAAACGGCAGTTTTTGTTAATTGTAGCACCCATAAGTGCAGAGTACAATGATATGGAATTGATAAAAATACATTGGTATGTATACGAAAAGCGTAAAATCGCGAAAAGTTGTGCAATAGACAGAGTGGGAGAGGTGAGTTTACATGCGGATTATTTCTGATTCTTCATGCGATATTCTGACACTGGAGGATGCGGAGTTTGCGGCTGTACCGCTTGAGATTTACACGGATGAGAGAAGATTCGTAGACGATGACAACATAGATGTCCATGAGCTGCTGGATTATCTGGAGAAGTATACCGGACGTTCCTACACGGCTTGTCCGGGAACCCAGCGCTGGGTGGATGCTTTTCAGGACTCGGAGGAGATTTATGTCGTCACCATGACCAGCGGCCTGTCCGGTACCTTTAACTCTGCCCAGGCGGCGAAAAAGATGTATCTGGAGACGCATCCCGGGGCACAAATCCTGATCGTCGATACCCTCAGTACATCGGCGGAGCAGTTACTGGTGATTGAGAAGATTCGTGATCTGAAGAAGGAGGGGAAAAGCTTCGAAGAGGTGGAGAAGGAGATTTCTGCCTACCTCCGGAAGACGCATCTGTTCTTCGCTTTTGAATCCCTGCACAACTTTGCCCAGAACGGACGGGTGCCGAAACTTCTGGCGCAGGCCATCGGAGTATTGGGGATCAGTATCATCGGCACTGCCAGCGAAGATGGAAAAGTGGAGTCCATCGGCAAATGCAGAGGAAAGAAGAAGGTCATCGCAAATCTGATGACACAGCTAGTGAATGCAGGATATACCGGTGGAAAAGTGAATGTGACACATGTGGAGAATAAAGAACTGGCAGAGGCTTTTCGGGAGAAACTGATGGAAAAATTCCCTCTGGCAGAAGTTGCGATCCGTCCGGCCAGAGGACTTGTGGCCTACTATGGCGAGCGCGGCGGAATGATCGTTGGCTGCGAATGCACCTGAGTGGTGAAATATGGCATAGTTATGTGAAGCCGGTTTTCATAAATCTCTATAAATCTTTATAAAAGTCTTTAAAACCCGCATAAACACTGGGATCTCTGGAATATCAACTCCCATATTATTTGTTATAGATTCATATAATTCATAAAAAATTGGTCCCGAAATGGTGCCCGTTTTTGAAGTGAGAATATCGGGCACCATCGTGGTGCCCGGTCGAAAAAACTGAAGTGACAAATTGATTATAGTTATTTAGAAGCTATAGAATCCCCTAGGTCGACAAATAAATGAAAACAGAATATTGTATATTTGTCACGATAGTTGTATAATAATCGTGACAAAAGGAGAGCAGTATGGCTGAGAAAATATACGATAAAATAAAAAATAGAATAGCGTCATATGAAGCTGGTGAAGTCTTTTTTACGACAGATTTTAAGGATATGGCATCGTTGCCTACCATTCGTAAATGTTTGGGGCGTCAGGTAGAAGAGGGTAATATACGTCGTGTAATGGATGGCACATATGAAAAACCAAGATTTAGCAAGGTCATTCAAGAATATTTGCCAGCAGATCCGGAAAAGGTTGCAAATGCGATAGCTCAAAAGTATCATTGGACTATTTCCCCATGTGGAGATATAGCATTGAACAAACTGGGATTGTCCACACAGGTTCCGGTTGTTTGGACCTATGTAAGTGATGGCCCGTATAGAGAATTTTCGTGGGATAATATTACGTTGTCATTTAAACATAAGACAAACCGTGAGATATCGTTTATGTCACCGGTTTCTATTATGGTCGTTGAAGCACTGAAAACTTTTGGTAAGAATAATATTGATGAGAATATAGTAGCTGTTCTTAAAAATAAGATAAATGCAAAAGAAAAGAGCATGTTGTTAAAAGAAACTACTGACTCGGCTGCTTGGATTTTTGACGTAGTAAGAAGGGTGTGCGAATAGCAATGTATCGTTTTTTGAAATTATCAGGTGAAGAAAAGAGGGAAGTATTTCAAGCTATTTCTCTTTCTATGGGACTTCTTAGGGAGTGGTCAGTGGGTTGCTGTAGATGAAAATGATGAAATGGTTATCAATTTCTATTATCCACAATTGTTTGAGGTGGAATATCTTAGAGATAAGGTGAGATTGGAAATAGGACCGTTAGCGGAGTGGCTTCCATCACATGTTACAGATATTCAATCTTTTGTATCTGAGAAGTACCCACAATTGTTTGATAGAAAAGTGACGGATATTCTTACAATTGATGTTGAGAGAACATTTTGGGAGAAGCTAACCATACTGCATAAGGTGGCGAATTTTCCGGCAAATAAAAATTTGCCCCCAAGGTATGCGAGACATTTGTATGATGTTTATTGCATGACCAATAGTCCAGTGAAAGAGCAAGCATTTGCTCGAAAAGAATTATTGGAGAAGGATGTCATTCTTAAGCAAAAGTTTTACTATGCTAAGAGTGTTCATTATGAAACTGCTACACTCAAGGAGATTTCGTTGATTCCGGCGGATCATATTATGGATGCAGTAAAGCAGGATTATGTTGCAATGAAGAATATGATTTATGGAGATTATCCTGGATTTGAGACTATAATTGAGCAGTTGAAGGAACTTGAAATGGAAGTGCATAATCTTTGACAGTGTCTTTACACTTGCGGAAAATAGATATGACGAAGGACACTTATCCTTAAGTGACCTTGATTAAACTAAAATAAGCCCTTCCGGGTCTGTCAAAAGCAGAAGAAATAAATCTGTACTTTGAAAGGCTTGGGAGGGTTTGTTAATTTGTTTTTGAGCCTGAATTAGGCGAAATATGTTAGAGCCCTCGTAGTTATAATGAGATCCAGCAATATATCAAGGGGAAAACTAGCGATGACTCAGAAGCAGAGGCCTAAGAAAACGAAGGGTGAACTCTGGGGAAAGATTGACGAGCTTGAACAGAAGCTGAGAATTCTGGATGATTTTTTGTACGAAAAAGGCCTCCACGAGGAGGCCTGCGAATATGTCATACAACATTTAGAAGCTCTGGAAGAACTACCGTTTGAGTAATGATTTCTGTGCTCGGAATATAGAAATGAGAAGCGATAGTCGTAAAAAACTGGAAGTTCACATATAATTTCCCATTGTATGATAATCGCCAGGGGAAGCCTTTCCTGAGTAAAAAAATGGATAGTTGTGGTAAAATATATGGATATGTATAGGTGCCAGTATGATGCAATAATTGATCTGAAATGTAGATAGAAGGAGAATTGGGTTACGATGACGAGCCTTTTAGATTTATTCCTTACCTTCGCCAGGATAGGAATGTTCACTTTCGGCGGAGGATACGCAATGATATCGCTAATCGAGAATGTTTGCGTAGAGACGAAAAAGTGGATCACTCACGATGAGATGATGACAGTGACTGTGATTGCGGAGTCCACTCCGGGGCCAATCGCTATTAACTGCGCCACCTACGTGGGATACAAAAAGGGGAAACTTCCCGGTGCAATCGTTGCAACCCTTGGAATGGTTATTCCTTCTTTTATCATTATTTATTTAATATCCGTTTATTTGAATCATTTTTTGGATATCACATGGGTGGTTAATGCCTTCAAAGGCGTCAAGATTGCTGTTGGAATTCTAATGGTGGATGTAGCCATTAAGATGTTTATCAAGATGAAGAAAAAGGCCTTACAGATTGCTATGGTTTGCTTTGCTGTACTATCAATGATTCTAATTAATCTATTTGCATGGAATATTTCATCCATGGTGCTGATGATTATGGCTGCAGTCATTGGAATGGTTGTTTTTGTGATCGGGAATCATCAGGGAAGGGAGCATGTAAAAGAATGATGTATCTGGATCTTTTTATCGGCTTCCTGGAGGTGGGGATGTTTTCATTTGGCGGTGCATACTCTGCAATACCTCTCATTAAAGAGGTTGTTATGGCACATGGTTGGCTCGATGAAGAGATGTTAACCTACATGATCGCTATAAGTGAAAGTACACCTGGACCGATCATGGTAAATATGGCCACCTATGTAGGCAGTAAAAAAGCCGGGGTGTTGGGGGCGGCTATAGCTACAACAGCAGTTGTGTTGCCGGCATTTCTTATAATTCTGATGATTATGGCAGTTCTGAATAAATTTCTGCAGAATCAATATGTCAAAGCAGCGTTAAGTGGGCTGAAGTCCTGTATTATCGGCATTATTCTGGTGACAGGTGCAACAATGATTTTCAAGAACTGCGGATTATTCATTAATGGAAAGATAGACGTACTTACCATTGGATTAACCTGTGGAATTGCATTTATGTATTTTGGTTCAAGGCTGTTTATGAAAAAGACTATTCATCCAATCATGCTAATATGCTTGTCAGCAGTGATGGGGGGAGTGGCGTATTCTTTGTAGATGTTGACAAATGCAGGTATGTGGAATGTGCTCATTTCTTTTGTTCAGCTTGCCCTCCGCATCTTTTATAAACCGGGCAATGTAGCGGCCGGCCAGATCCCTCTTATTACGTAATAATTTCGTCCAAATGAATAAGTAAATGACTTGTGGGGATTGTTTTTTGATTGCAGATATTATATGATAAGCACATGAGTTGTATGCAACTTAATAGAGAGAAATTGAAAAGAGGAGGAGTGAGACATGGATTTTAAGAATGTAGTCAAAGACAGATATTCCTGTAAAAAATACGGAACGAAGAAGGTAGAGCGTAGCTCTCTGGAGGCTATCCTGGAGGCAGGAAGGCTGGCTCCCACTGCAAAGAATCTGCAGGAACAGCACATCTATGTGATCGAATCTGAGGAAGCTCTCGCGAAGATCGATCAGGCGACGCCTTGCAGATACGGGGCGCCCACAGTACTCGCCGTTGCTTTTGACAAGAACAATGTGTTTACATATCCGGGTGGAAAGCGGGATTCCGGTATAGAGGACGCGTCGATCGTGGCCACCCATCTGATGCTCGCGGCCTACAACGAGGGAGTAGACAGCTGCTGGCTCAACTTTTTTGATCCGGATCAGCTGGCAAAGGAGCTTGGATTGCCGGAGAATGAAGAGATCCTGATGCTTCTGGATCTGGGATACGCTGCGGAGGGTACAGGCCCGCTGCCGAACCATGACAGCAGAAAGCCGCTGTCCGAGACAGTCAGCTATCTGTGATCTGCAGGCTGTGAATCCTCAGGTAAGAATGTCTCGGGTTTCAGCTCTTTAAATTTTTCTTATATTCCCTGGGTGAGAACCGGTAGAATTTCTTGAAGGTCTCCGTCATATAGCTTGCACTGGAAAAACCGGTCTGTTCCGCAATTTCGGACATGGAAAGGTCGCCGGACTGGAGGAGGTCAGCGACCTTTCTGGTCCGGAAATGCATAATATATTCGATGGGTGTCATCTGTGTGTAGGTATGAAAAATAGTATTGCACAGAGATCTGCTGACGCCTCCGGCAGAAGCAATCTCATGCAGGGTGATGTTCTTCATATAGTTTTTGTCCACGTAGTTCATCATGACCTTGAGGGCGTCGTTGTGTACATCCCGGTTGATGAAATCATCCCGGTAGAAATCTCCGCTTTCATTGACCCTGTCCATAATGAGCTCCCAGATCTCAAAGAAGGTTTTGGTGATCTGAAATTCATCCCCCAGAGCCTGTCTCTGAAGAAAAAGCATAAGTTCCTGCATTTTTGCTGCGTCCCTGTCTCCGTTTCTGAAATGGAGAAAAGGGACTTTTTTATCGCCATTATGAACGCGGCGGCGGCCACCTGCTTCTGGATCCTGCACTCCGGTTACGTGATGATCGTCATGTTCCGGTTCAAGGACTACGCAAAATACCCGGTGAGTATTTTTGACGGGATCTTTAAGGCGGTATTTACCTTTGTCATCCCCATCGCCTTCATTGCCTACTATCCGGGACTGGTGATCCTTCGTCCATCGTCGATTCCGCTGTTATCGAAGCTGGCTCCCGTCATCGGTATTTTCTTCTTCTGGCTCAGCTACAAATTCTGGATGCTGGGCGCAAGGAAATATGAAGGAACCGGGTCATAAAAATTCGAGGTGAATTTCTTTCGCCGGCTATCATTTTTCCTGGTATCAGAAAAAATGATAGCCGGCGATTGTTAATTTTGATCACACATTCCTTCTAATCCTATTGACGCTATAGGAAATATAGGGTATAGTCACAGACATCAAAGATCGAAAGGAGACAGATGACATGTTCAAATCAACAAAGATGACAATGACCGAAATGTGTATGTGTTGCTGTAGCATTTTCCGGAAATCGCCAGGTGTGGAAACGGAAGGGTCATGTATGTGTTGATGAACCGTATCCATATATTTTTGCGAAGTCCGGATCTGTATTTTTGCAGGATCCGGTATTTTTTTGCCATGGTATAGGGGAATGCTTCGCAATCCCTATATCGTAACGCCCTGCGAGATGCGCAGTTCGCAGATAAGAAGAGGTTTTAGATAAATGAGGAGGGCGGAAAGACCAAATGACGACACCCATCATATCGATTCAACATCTTCAGAAAAGCTTCCGCGGAAAAAACATGTCCGTAGATGCCATACGCGACGTCAGTATTGACATCGAGGCAGGTGAGATCTACGGGATTATCG
>JAIKXQ010000070.1 GCA_024684035.1 Eubacterium sp.
CTGCATCTCTGCATACGCCGTACGTTTCGCAGCCAGTGACATATGAACCGCATCCTCCAGATAATTCAGATCCTCGAATTTACCAAGTGCCTGCAGACAGTATGCAGCATTCTCGTCTCTGTCCCCGTCCAGTTTTTTAAAACACATCATAAAGACAGATATCCCGGGAATGGATTCGTGATTCGCATTCAGGATAATCGACGCATAGCGGATGGCGGCCTTGCTGTCCTCCGTATAATAGTAGGAAAAAGCAAGGGCTTCGTAGATCGAAGAGAGATTCGCCGCCGCATAATTCCCACTGTCGAATTGTGTATCCGCTTCCAGAAGATCTATATAAGTCGTCAGATAATCCACCGCTGGTTCATAATTCGACCGGAGAAAACAGTATCTGCCCAGAATAAAATCAAAATCTGCTTCCCATGGAAATGCGTTTTTTGCCGCATGATAATATGGGCACAGCTCGCTGTCTTTAGACAAATCACAGAGTATTCTCAGAATCGACGTAAACGTCCACTTCGCGCGCTGTGAATGCTGCGGAATATCCTCCGGATAAAGTTCGATGGCTTTCTTGTACGCAGCTTCGGCCTCTTCCACCTCGTCCCTTGCGTAGAGATCATCACCCAGATATCCCCACATATTGGGATCGTCCGGATTCTCTTCCAGCCTGCTCTTGATCAGCAGGTAATTGCGATTCGAATCCCGCTTCTTTTTGTAGGTCTTCTCTGCATAACCCGTGTGCATAAAGCAAAGCTTTTCAATCAGGCAAAAAACATTGACACTCCTGCCGTCTGTCCTGACCAGCTGCTCATGGATTGCACCCTCGTAGTGAAGCCTTTTCTCATTCTTGATGATTCTCAGAGCAAGATGCTTATTAATGATTCCGTTCTGATCATTGAGATTTACAACGTAAGTCTCCAACACCTCATTTCCGGATTCATCCGCCATACGAATCAACTCCGGAATCCTTTGTGTCTGATCCTCCGTGAAATACTCATCCGCATCCAGAATGCAGATCCAGTCCCCCGAGGCCTGTTCAAGAGCATAGTTCTTCGCCGCGGAAAAATCATTGATCCACGCAAAATACACGACTCTGGCACCCAGACGCTTTGCAATTTCCACTGTCCGGTCGGTACTTCCCGTATCTACCACAATCTGTTCATCAAAAATACTCTTACCCCAGGATAACGCACGCTCGATATTTGCCTCTTCGTTCTTCGTGATCATCACCTGTGAAATCCGGTGTTTTTTTCCGTGATAATGATTCGCATGCTTCTTCATTTATCTTCTCCTGAGCAAAGTATCGCGACGATCCCGGTTCCGCAGTCCGGATTGAACATGCCCGTCATCTAAACGTACACCAATCATCTCGTAATTCCGCATCACCGGATCCGACTTTCATCAGAAATACTCAGAGATTTTCTCATAGGGCTGGATCTTCCCGTCCCAGATCTCCGCAGTATCCGCACCTGCAAATTCCGTCAGGACTTCCCGATAGGTATCAGCCATCTTCTCCGACTGAACAAAGGAATAATCAGCCTTGATCACGCCCGGAGTGGAGAGATAGAATTTCGCCGAACGCATCATCAGTGTCTCTCCCGTCGTGAATTCATCAACCTTGATCCAGGGCACATAAACCAGATGATCTGTGACCTCTGCCAAATGCTTCGTATAGAATTCTTTTTCCACGTTCAACGTCGAATCATACTCATCCGCCGCCCAGTCAATAATTATATATTCCGGATGGCGACTCACAAGATCCGTGGACGCGGCATCCAGCACCATTACACCCTCGTCAGCAAACAGATCTTTCTCGTTCACAGTATCGCAGGTTCGCTCCATCAAGCCGTCCTTTCTGTAGTAAGGAAGGGGCATGATGTAGACATCATATGCCGGATTCTCTTTCAGACTCTGGAACAGCTCCTTGAGATTATCCCAGTGCTTATACTGAAGCGGGGCAAAAATCACTTCCTTCTTATCCAGGATGTGTCTCCCCACCTTTGACCGGATCAACAGGAAGTTGTCACAGAGTTCGCCCAGCGCAGATTCACATTCTTCCGAAATAACGGAGAGATTCTCTGCTTCCGTAACCTTCTGATACAGCACATAAATTTCTTCGCAGTAATCTTCCAGTCTCTTCACGATCTTACCGGCGTTGGTATATCTGTCCTCGATACACTCGCCGAGGTCGATGGAAACCTGCTGAAGGTCTGTCAGAAGATTCACAACAATCTCCGGATCCGCAAAGTGAGCCTTCTGCAGGCCATGAAGAAGTTCCGACATAATCTTCAGAATCTCCAGGACAGCCACCTTATAGGTATCCTTCTTCGGATTCTTCGTCACTTCCAGATCCTTGCTGTCGAACTCATAGAAGTATGGATTGGCCATCTTCCCCTTCGCTCTCTCCAAAACCAGATTCTCTGTAGAAAGGAAATAGGGATAACCATGTCCGCTGTATCTCTGGGGAACCGTCCAGTCGCCGAAGATCTTGCGCAGATCTGCATCATAGGTCTCCGGGATGTAGGCCGAGGTATTCTCAAAATCCACCTTCTTGGTGTGTTCCAAATAATCAACAGGATACAGGTCATTCTTATTGGTAAGCCACCATCCCAATACCGCAGCCTTTTCAGACTCTCCGGCAGTGAAGCGCTTACACAATTCCTCGTGAAGGCGGAAGGCCTGATCCAGAATAGATTCATTCCGGTCAAACTTCACATGGCAGAAACGTTCATGCTTCTCAAGCATAGTCTCCAACTCTTTCCGCCAGGTATTCTTCTTCTTGACCTTCGCCAGCTCACTGAGCGTAATCGCCTGCGGCACGTGCCCCTTGGGCGCCTTCGTCCTGCTCCAGGCATTCATGAGGAAATGAATCAACACCAGGTTACAGACAGCTGCTGCTTCTCTTGCCTTGTTCTCTACTTCATTGGAACTGACAAAATCAAGGACAAAAATATCGATTCCCGCCGAATACGGGAATCCATGATACTTCTCCATGAACTCATCGCTATAGCCGACACCGGCAGTATTCACCACGCGCCAGATCCAGTTGTCGTACCCGGGTGTCACCGGTCCGCGCATCTCACAGCTCGCAGGCATCTCATCCTTATAAACACTGCGAAAAACCTCAAAGTCATCCCGACGCATGTAGATATCCATATCATCATCCCACGGAATGAAGCCCTTATGTCTGGCCGCGCCCATAATGCTACCGTAGGCCAGACTCCATTTCAGATTGTGCTTCCGGCAGATCTTATCTATATCACTGAGGATTTCCATCTGGGCAGCCCAGCACCTCTTCATAATTCCGGGAACAAAAAATCCGGACCGTACTTCGCTCTCAAAATACTCCTGATCGAATTCCATATCGTCTCCTCTTATGAATCGCTGTCAGCATTCTTCATGTCGTCCAGTGCGTACTCGATACACTGAACCACAATATTGTTAAAGGAAACTCCATGTATTCCGGCCAATTCCTGAATTCTCGTTATCATGTCCTCCGTCATCCTGACCGATTTGACAACATACTTCACTTCTTCTTTCTTAACTTTAAACATAGAACGACTTCCTTTCTGCCGTAAACTACTTTTTATAATAATTCTTGTAATATATATCGAACGAAACATGAAATTCATAAGCACAAAATGATTCGTTATAATATACAAATAGTACAAAAAAACCGGCCGTGATTACTCACGGCCGGCCACATTCATCGTAATGTCAATATCCATCATACACAACGCATATTAACCTATACCATTATTCCTTTGTATATCAAAAAAATATCTCATTAAGAATCCATAAACCGGATTACTGAAGCAGAGAAAGAACTCCCTGTCCGGACTGGTTAGCCTGTGCAAGCATTGACTGAGCTGCCTGAGAAAGAATGTTATTCTTCGTGTATGCAGCCATCTCTTTCGCCATATCCGTATCACGGATGCGGGACTCAGCTGCTGTTGTGTTCTCAGATGTTACCTGGAGGTTGTTAATTGTGTGCTCCAGACGATTCTGCTTAGCACCGAGCTCTGCACGGTAGCTGGATACATGATCAATCGCGGACTGGATGTTCTTAACAACGCGGTTAGCGTTTGCTGTAACGTCCTCACCACTCTTGGATGTGATCTGGATGTACTCCTTGCCATCTGTATGAGCATTCTCCGGGTACTCATTGGACTTCTGAACACCGTCAAGAGAATCATAGGCGTCAAGAAGAGCGGCCTTGATCGTAGCTCCTGCATCTGCGTTTGTGAATACGCTACCTGCGCCTTCAATCGATACTACGCCCTGAGAGCTAACCTTAACTGCAAAACTACTGTTAACCTTCACACCATTTCTGGTAGCAACATCTTTTACTGCATTGGTGAGGTCTTTTCCTGCCTGATCCTTATCAACTTTCTTATCATCAATAAGCTTTTTAAGTGCCGCAGTAGCCGTTGCATCTGCTGTCAAGGCAGTGTTTGAAACAGATGCACCACTTGAACTTACTGTATCCAGATCTGAGAAGATTCCCTTCAAAGTCATGTCCTGTCCCTTGAGATCGAGAACTTCACCCTTTGTAGGTCCGATCTGCATCGTCATGTTCAGAGGCTTGCCGTTATTGTCCGTAGAACCTGTTGCCTTGTTGGAATCCTCTGCCAGAGGTTTGATTCCGTTGTAATCGGTGTTGTTTGCGATACGATCAATCTCGTTTCCGAGCTCATCCATCTCTTTCTGGATGGAAGCACGGGATGTGCTGTTGTAAGTACCGTTAGCTGCCTGTGTAGCCAGAGTGGTCATACGCTGAAGCATGCTGTGGGTCTCTGTAAGAGCACCTTCCTCTGTCTGGATCAGACCGATAGCGTCGTTTGCGTTTGCGGTTGCCTGATCAAGACCGTTGATCTTGGATCTCATTGCCTCAGAGATTGCAAGGCCTGCTGCGTCGTCTGCTGCACGGTTGATTCTGAATCCGGAAGACAGTTTCTCAAGGTTCTTGGAAAGTCCGGAACGGTTGGATGTCAGGTTTCTGTATGCGTTTGTTGCTGGAATATTGTGCTGAATTACCATAATGTTTTTCTCCTTTGTCTTTAGCGTTCTCGGAACGTCCATGTCCCGATCATGTCTTCCGGCACTAATCCGCCGTGCCTTCCGACAGTGCTGATAGTTGCAATAGAATTGTAACTTACTTACCTTACACATTAGTTATCGGCCACTCTTCATTTTATATAAATCCGTTTTCGAAATCTTTTTCGTAAATATCGTTCCTTCTCTGTACAGAGAGAAACGGTCACCTCTCGCATCGAGTAGTCGTAATGAATTAGACCCCCTTCATTTTACCCGCAAAAAACCGGCCGTGATTTCTCACGACCGGCTCCTTCTATCGTAATATCAATATCGCATCATACAAGACGCGTATCAACTTTTACAATCTTATATTTAATTAATGTTCTATGAAACACACCCAGTGCTCTAGCCAATACCCGAATTACTGAAGCAGAGAAAGCACTCCCTGTCCGGTCTGGTTAGCCTGTGCAAGCATAGACTGAGCTGCCTGGGAAAGAATGTTATTCTTCGTGTATGCAGCCATCTCTTTTGCCATGTCAGTGTCACGGATTCTAGACTCAGCTGCTGTCGTATTCTCAGAAGTTACCTGGAGATTGTTGATGGTGTGCTCCAGACGGTTCTGTTTAGCACCGAGTTCTGCACGGTAGCTGGATACATGATCGATCGCAGACTGGATGTTCTTAACAACTCTGTTGGCATTTGCAGTTACGTCATCATTAGCTGAGCTGGAAGATGTGATCTGGATGTACTCTTTGCCATCTGTAAGAGTATCTGCCGGCGAACCTTTTGACTTCTGAACGCCGTCAAGTGCGTCATAAGCATCTGCCAGAGCATTATAAACTGCAATCGCCTTCGAGCCTGTGATATTGCCCTGACCGATGTAAGAAATGGTACCTGTAGATGACAGAGAAATAGAAACACTTGTTGCGCCCTTGATACCAACTCTATTCATGGCGTCTCTTACGGCATTTGTAAGATCTTTTTCAGCCTGTGTCTTATCAACTTTCTTGTCGCTGATAAGTTTTACAAGCTGCGATCCTGCTGTTGTTGGAACACTCACGCCAGTGGAAGTAGCTGTTACGCCGTTTACCTTATCAAGATCATTAAAGATTCCCTTTAAAGTCATGTCCTGTCCCTTGAGGTCAAGAACTTCTCCCTTGGTAGGACCGATCTGCATCGTCATGTTCAACTTCTCAGAGTTGTTCTCACCGTCCAGAGTCTTGTTGGAATCCCTTGCAAGAGGTTTAATTCCATTGTAGTCGGTGTTGTTTGCGATACGATCGATCTCATTTCCAAGCTCATCCATCTCTTTCTGAATAGATGCACGGGATGTGCTGTTGTAGGTACCGTTAGCTGCCTGTGTAGCCAGGGTGGTCATACGCTGAAGCATGCTATGGGTCTCTGTCAGAGCACCTTCCTCTGTCTGAATAAGACCGATGGCATCATTAGCATTGGCTGTTGCCTGATCAAGACCGTTGATCTTGGATCTCATTGCCTCGGAGATCGCAAGGCCTGCTGCATCATCTGCTGCACGGTTGATCCGGAATCCGGAGGACAGTTTCTCAAGGTTCTTGGAAAGTCCGGAACGGTTGGATGTCAAGTTTCTGTACGCGTTTGTTGCTGGAATATTGTGTTGAATTACCATACTGTTTTTCTCCTTTATTCGAGCATTCTCAGAACTTCCATGTCCCGATCATATCTTCCGGCGCCGGGTCCCGCGCCTTCCGTCATTGCTTACAGTAACATACGAACCCATACCTTACTGATAAAATATCGACTATCTATATTGATTTATAAGCATCCCTCAAAAAACAACGACCTCTCCCCAGGCAACGAATCATTTTGTCGCACTTTGTATTACATGTATCCCAAAGACTCTCCTCTAAACTTTTTTCTGCAACATAAAAACCGGCCGTGATTTCTCACGACCGGCCACATTCATCGTAATGTCAATATCGCATCATACAAAACACATATCAACCGTTACAATTATTCATCTATGTTCCAAAACTTATCAATTACTCATTACACTACCCGAATTATGAATTACTGAAGCAGCGAAAGTACTCCCTGTCCGGACTGGTTAGCCTGTGCAAGCATAGACTGAGCTGCCTGAGAAAGAATGTTATTCTTCGTGTATGCAGCCATCTCTTTTGCCATGTCTGTATCACGGATACGGGACTCAGCTGCTGTTGTGTTCTCAGATGTTACCTGGAGGTTGTTGATCGTATGCTCCAGACGATTCTGCTTAGCACCGAGCTCTGCGCGGTAGCTGGATACGTGATCGATTGCAGACTGTATGTTCTTTACTACGCGGTTAGCGTTAGCTGTTACATCATCATTAGCTGCGCCGGATGCTGTGATCTGAATATACTCTTTGCCATCAGTGAGCGCACTAGCTGTATCACCTTTGGATTTCTGAACACCGTCAAGTGCGTCATAAGCATCTGCCAGAGCATTATAAACGGCAATAGCTTTCGAACCTGTGATCTTGTCCTGACCGTTGATAGTAATGCTACCTGTATCACTTGACAGAGAAATGGAAACGCTTGCAGCACCCTTGATATCTGCTCTATTCATGGCGTCTCTTACGGCATTTGTAAGGTCTTTTTCAGCCTGTGTCTCATCAACTGTCTTGTCGTTGAAGAGTTTAACAAGCTGCGATCCTGCTGTTGTTGGAACAGTCACGCCAGTGGAAGCAGCTGATACTCCACTTACTTTGTCAAGATCGTTGAAAATTCCCTTCAGAGTCATATCCTGTCCCTTGAGGTCGAGAACTTCACCCTTTGTAGGGCCGATCTGCATCGTCATGTTCAGCTTGTCAGAGTTGTTTTCACCTGTCAGAGTCTTGTTGGAATCGGATGCCAGAGGTTTGATTCCGTTGTAGTCGGTGTTGTTTGCGATACGATCGATCTCGTTTCCGAGCTCATCCATCTCTTTCTGGATGGAAGCGCGAGATGTGCTGTTGTAGGTACCGTTAGCTGCCTGTGTAGCCAGTGTAGTCATACGCTGAAGCATGCTGTGGGTCTCTGTAAGAGCACCTTCCTCTGTCTGAATAAGGCCGATGGCATCGTTAGCATTGGCTGTTGCCTGATCAAGACCGTTGATCTTGGATCTCATTGCCTCAGAAATAGCAAGTCCTGCTGCGTCATCTGCTGCACGGTTGATTCTGAATCCGGAAGACAGCTTCTCAAGGTTCTTGGAAAGTCCGGAACGGTTGGATGTCAGGTTTCTGTATGCGTTTGTTGCTGGAATATTGTGCTGAATTACCATAATGTTTTTCTCCTTTGTCTTTAGCGTTCTCAGAACTTCCATGTCCTGATCATGTCTTCCGGCACCTATCCTTCGTGCCTTCCAACAATGCTGATAGTTGCAATAGAATTGTAACTTACTTACCTTACATCTATGTTATCGGCCACTCGTCATTTTATATAAATCCGTTTTCGAATTTTTTCGTAAACATCTTCCCTCTTTTTTGCGGAAGAAAAGAGTCACCTCTTGAATCAAATCAACGTAGCGTATTTTAAAGGAAAAACCGCTCTCAACCGGCCTGCACACATGAAAAACCGGCCGTGAATAAAATTCACGGCCGGTGGAAACACTTAATTTTTCAACAGGAATTTGTTTACAAGTCCATCGAGCTTCTCTGCCTGCGAAGAAAGTTCCTGACTTGCCGCCGCACTTTCCTCTGCCGTTGCGGAGTTTGTCTGGACAACGGAGGATATCTGATCAATACCTTCCGTTACCTGCTGTACGCCTACATTCTGCTGCTCGGAAGCCTCAGAAATCTTGCTTACCAGTTCGTCAATTCTTATGAAGCTCTCGGATACCTTGTTGAGGGCAACTGCCGTCTCATCAGTGATGCCGGCACCCTTATTGATCGCTTCAATGGTGTCCTCGATAAGCTTCGCGGTATCCCGCGCAGCTTCCTGCGACTTCTTCGCCAGGTTGCCGACCTCGTCAGCAACGACCGCAAAGCCTTTTCCTGCCGCTCCCGCTCTGGCCGCCTCAATAGAAGCATTCAGCGCAAGAATATTGGTCTGGAAAGCGATATCGTCGATAGTCTTGATGATCTTGCCGATCTCATTCGCCTTCTCCGTGATATCTGTCATGGACTGGGACATCTCAAGCATCTTGTCGTTGGAAGTTTTGACCGCTTCGTTCGATCCCTGACTGATCAGAGCCGCCTCTTTGGTCAGATCCGTTGTATTGAGAACTTTCCGGGAGATATCTCCCATTGTCTGTGAAAGTTCCTCAACAGAAGATGCCTGCTCCGTAGATCCCTGTGCGAGTGCCTGCGATCCGGATGCCACCTGCTCCGCCTCGCCGGATACCTGATTTGCAGAGTTCTTGATTTCCCTCATTGTCAGGGAAAGTTCTGTACTGATTTTGCTCACTGCTTGCTTCAGCGGCGCATACGCACCTACATACAGCTCGCTGTTCACTTCGGAATCTGTATTGAAGTTTCCGGCCGCAAGTTCCGTCAGATTCTCGGAAAGATCAACAATAATTCTTCGGAGACGCTCAATAAAGTGATCGATCGAGTGCGCCAGCAGGCCGATCTCATCATTGCCATTGTAGGATACATCTACATCAAAGTCACCTCCCGCAACCTTCTCCGCTGCGGAACTGATTTTGTTCAAAGGCGCCAGCGCCTTTGTCAGAAGTGTGATGACAACGATGCTGAGAACACCGAGGGCAATCACAGCAAATACAATAATGAAAACAACCATCCGGATATTCGGCTCATAGTAATCATTCGTCTGCAGTGCACACTGCGTCCACCAGATTTCCGTGCCAAATTCGACCGGTGAGAAATAACGTACTACTTGGCCGTTCTTCTGGGACTGACTGGTGAAATTGAAGCGTTCATGCTTCTGCTGCTGTGCATCATACAGAGCGAAATTGTCCTCCCCTACGATATCCCGGAACTGTGCCCCGATCATATCCGGATTTCCGCTGTAGAGAATTTCTCCGCCTTCGGTGAGGACATTGTAAATCATATTGTTGAATGGAGGATATTTATCAATGATTACGCTGAATGCGGAGGTTTTTATGCCGATCGCAACCGTACCCATGAATTTTCCGCCCGAAAGAATCGGATAGTAGAGCGATACTATCTTTTCGCCGTCCATTACATACGCCGGTGTTGTGCCCTTCTCCAGAGATTCTTTCGCCGGTGCATAGTAAGGCGCCGATTCGTAGCTGCTGTATGCAAGATTCTGAACCGTATTCTGCTCAATATCCTTTTTGCTGATATACGGTGCAAACTGCTCCATGTCTTTGGAGAAAGCGCCGGGCTCCATAAAAATACCGGCATCGACAACATTGTCGTATGTCGTAACCGCATGGATCAGCGTGTTGATAATAACCGTTTCCGCCGCATATCTGCTGCCGCTGATTTCTTCTCCAGTCACACGGCTGATGAAGGTACCCTCGGTCGTCTCCGGCTGCGATTTGATTTCGCCCTCGACCGTCCAGGATGCCGTAATTCCGGCTTCCCTGCTGTCCTTGCCTTCATACATGCGCTTCATAACCGTCTGAACATTCTCATCGATGTCATTCGCGACATTCAGAATAGCCTTGATCTTGGCCGCCCCGTGATCGGCAACTGCATACATGGTCTTATCCGTTTCTTTGAGCATAGACCCGCCGACAAAGATAATAACCGAGACAGTCATGATTGCAAATACACATAACAGAACCGCAGCAACAATGAATGCCAGCCGTCTGCTCAGGCTGACTTTTTTCTTTTTTTTCTCCTTCATCTTCCGGTCTCCTTCATATTAGTTTTTCGTGATCACAGTTCAGTAAGGATTACACACACGAATACTGTCAAAAATATATAGGCATTATCTGTAAAAAAATAACAGATATCGCCGAACGACACCTGTTATTCATTATATTTTTTACGCATTTTGTACAAAACAGAGAGCTTCTCTCTAAACCATATACCCGTTGTCTTCCAGAAAATCCAGTCTGTAATTGCGGTTTGTCACTAAGAGGAAGAGACAGTCACCGTCCGCTGTCACCGTCTGCTCGCAGATACAGTTTTTCGGATACCAGATGAATTTTCCCTGTCCGAACACGCCATGTTCTGTCACCATTGCCCCCTTAATGATATAGATGCCGAAAGCACAGCTGAACCTGCACTTCGGCTTCCGGAATCCCGCCGGATATCTGGAAAAATTCACCACCATGCCCGTGTCGCCGTCCACGATCATCTGCTTCTGCACAGCCGGCAGCTCCCACAGCGGCATATCACTCCCGAGATCTCCCCGCGCAATCACCACCAGATCACAGGCCGTAATAATTTCCTCAAGATTGCGGACACCTTCCCTGTTCTCGATTTTTGCAAAAAGCCGGACGTCCTTCAAACTTACGGATAGATGCCAAAGAGTTGCTGATCAGCTTATTCTGATTCCGGGTCAAGGTGCCTCCGCCTCTCCTCCGCCGGAGCATAGCCCATCTCCTCTGCTTTTCTGTAACAGGAGAGTGCCTGTTTCATCTGATTATTCAGCTCGTACCAAAGTCCCAGGTTGTAGAGTGCGAGGAAGGATCCGGTTCCGACCACTCCGGACATTCCGCTTCCTTCTCCGATCTCCAGACACTTCTGATAGCAGGCCTCGATCCTTGGCAGATAGTCCATATACCGGGCGATATCCGACTTCACCAGTTCGACATAGAAGAGAGCGCAGTAAAAATGAAAGTCCGTGCTGAAGGTAAATCTGCCTTCTTCTGCTTCTACTATATGAAGAGCAAAGTTTAGGTTCTGCTCTGTACCTGCGTCTTTGAGGGCATACAGATACTGAAGGATCCCGTCCGTGACGTACTCGCTTCCATTCTCATCCTGCAGGTCATCTGCACATTTCGTGTCTTCGACACTTTCTGCGACGGTTCTGTCACTTGCCTTCGCGATGTCACCATTATCCCCGGCTTTCTCTGTGTTTACACTTCTATAAAACTTTTCAAAATAAGGAAGACTTTCCGTATTCTGCCCCAGATTCCGCAAGGTAATGCCCATCTGATAGTTGAGATAAGGATCCCCGGGTGTCTCTTCCAGAGCTCTCCGGAGGTATGCCAGATTCCGCTCCCCTTTTCCCTTCTGCAGGTAACCGTCATGTTCCGCCACGAGACTTGTCAGGATACAGGGGCCGCTTGTCACCGGCTGTTCATGAATCACGCCACGATATCTGACTCCTGCAGGGATCAATCTCACAATTGCGGTAATTCGAGCCGCATCGTCCTCACCGAAGCTGTCGATCCGTTTGATGGCTCCGCTCCAGTTCTTTCCGTATTTATCCTCCATCCGATGAATAAATGCGTAGAACTCTCTCATAAGAAACGGTTGCAGATATTCATCGGCATCCAGAACCAGATTGTAATCTGCCGCCCCGTCTGTATCCGATTTCTCAAGAGCAAAATTTCTCGCCGCGGAGAAATCGTCCTGCCATTCATAATCATACAGGCGCAGGGTTCCTCCCGCG